>JBEPZC010000067.1:0-6111 GCA_041641035.1 Candidatus Bipolaricaulota bacterium | reverse complement strand
TGGGTGATCTTGAAGCTGATCTGTGTCCCTTCGGGGGTCTGTTCGCCGTGTTCTTCGATCAGTCTCAAGAGTTGGCGAGAGAGCCGCGTCGTGATATCTTTGAAGATGAGATCTTCGAGCTTCTGCTCCAAATCCCGAGCCCGCTTGCCAAAGAGCTGAATGATCTCGAGAGCTACCCAAGGCTTGCGCTCAAGGAGATAGAAGAACTTCTCCCGCTCTATGGGGTGGATGAGCGCGTCTTGCAAGACTTGGGCCAGATGCTCGCGGCGCTTGGCCCCGACTAAGACCATCTCGCCGAAGATCTCGCCTGCACCCAGGATTGCTAGAGTCAGCTTGCGCCCGCTCTCATCAAGATAGGCTAATTTGACTTTGCCCTCGCGAATGAAATAGACCCGATCGTCAACATCGCCCGGTTGGTAGATGACTTCGCCCTTCTTGTAGAACCGTCCCGACGAGGATTCGACGATCTCGCTCAGCGCTTCTGCGATCTGTTGCCCGTTGGGCTGTTGCCCAGTCATGCTCAACATGGTGAAGTGGTGGTTGACCATAGTCTGTTGACCTCTTTCGCGAGCGTGTGCTCGCGGCCGTGATGCTCTTACTCTACTGGGGCAGAGGGCGGGCTGAAAGGACTTCTGGTGGATCAGCGATGGGGGATTCGTGACGCGGGCAACAGCCGAGGGAGCGTCTTTGGGACTACTGCCGTCACCTGTGGAGGGGACAGGGGACCTACTATGAAAAAAATAAAGAATGACAAGCTTGGATAGCATGAGCAAAGCGCGCTCAGAGAAGATCGCGCGTTAGGGGTAGAACCCCTACGCGAAAGGACTCCTTAGAAAGGAGGTGATCCAGCCGCACGTTCCCGTACGGCTACCTTGTTACGACTTCACCCCCCTCACGAAAGCGGCCTTCGGCCCTTGCGGGACTTCGAGCCGCTCCCGCTCGGCTGGTGTGACGGGCGGTGTGTACAAAGCCCGAGTACGTATTCACCGCGGCGTGGCTGATCCGCGATTACTAGCGATTCCGGCTTCATGAGGTCGGGTTGCAGACCTCAATCCGAACTGAGGGCGGCTTTTTGGGATTGGCTCCCCCTTGCGGGTTGGCGACCCTTTGTACCGCCCATTGTAGCACGTGTGTCGCCCAGGACATAAGGGCCATGCTGACTTGACGTCATCCCCTCCTTCCTCCGGCTATTCACCGGCAGTTCCCCTAGAGTGCCCAGCGGACCTGATGGCAACTAGGGGTAGGGGTTGCGCTCGTTATGGGACTTAACCCGACATCCTACGACACGAGCTGACGACAGCCATGCAGCACCTGTGCACGCTGTCTCTGGATTTCTCCAGAGACTCCTCACCCTTTCGGGCTCGTACTACGTGCATGTCAAGCCCTGGTAAGGTTCTTCGCTTACCATCGAATTGAACCACGTGCTCCACCGCTTGTGCGGGCTCCCGTCAATTCCCTTGAGTTTCAACCTTGCGGCCGTACACCCCAGGCGGCCGACTTATCGCGTTAGCTGCGGCACTGACCCAGCATGTGCGAGGCCAACACCTAGTCGGCATCGTTTAGGGCGTGGACTACCCGGGTATCTAATCCGGTTTGCTCCCCACGCTTTCGTGTCTCAGCGTCAGGAACCGGCCAGGAGGCTGCCTTCGCTATTGAGGTACCTTCCAGTATCTACGCATTTCACCGCTACTCTGGAAGTTCCGCCTCCCTCTCCGGCCCTCCAGCCGCGTAGTTTCCTTGGGCCTCTCCCCGTTGAGCAGGGAGATTTCACCAGGGACACACGCGACCGCCTACACACCCTTTACGCCCAGTGAATCCGGGTAACGCTCGCCACCTCTGTCTTACCGCGGCTGCTGGCACAGAGTTAGCCGTGGCTTATTCCAGGGGTACCGTCATCATCCGGGCATTGCCTCCCGGACTTATTCTTCCCCCTGAAAAGGAGTTTACAACCCGAAGGCCTTCATCCTCCACGCGGCGTCGCTCGGTCAGGCTTGCGCCCATTGCCGAAGATTCCCCACTGCTGCCTCCCGTAGGAGTCAGGGCCGTGTCTCAGTCCCCATGTGGGGGGCCACGCTCTCACGCCCCCTACCCGTCATCGCCTTGGTGAGCCGTTACCTCACCAACTAGCTGATAGGCCGCAGCCCCCTCCTCGCGCGCTCCCTTGCGGGAGCTTTCCTCGCAGGGACGAATCCCCGTGAGCATATCGGGTATTAGCACCCCTTTCGGAGTGTTATCCCCGTCGCGAGGGCAGGTTAGCTACGTGTTACTCACCCGTTTGCCGCTCTACTCGGCCCTCCCCTTGCGGTTTGGGCCTTTCGCGCACGACTTGCATGTGTTAAGCGCGCCGCCAGCGTTCACCCTGAGCCGGGATCATACCCTCTAGTGAATTCTAGAGTCACTCAAGGCAGAATCTATCTTGTAGATAGATTCTGTGTTTCTCTCGGGGTTGAGAGAAACAGCGCTTTGCTTCATGCTATCCACTTGTCAAAGAGCGATCTTCTCTGAGGAGTGCCATCATTATAGCACAGCCCCTCGGTCTTGTCAAGGGCTGGAAAAGTTGCTTCTCATGTAGCTTTTGCGCTATGGCCCTCAGGCAAGCCCCTGAAGTGCTTGTTGGATCGCTCCCAAATCCGGCAGCTGTCGGGGGTCATCGCTCACCCATTTGTACCGCACGATACCGTTCTTATCTAAAATAAACACACTGCGCTTAGCAACTCCCTTCAACCCCATCAACTCTTCGTGGAGCACACCGTATGATCGGCTGATCTCTTTGTTGAAGTCTGTCAAAATTCTGAATTTCAGGTCGTTCGCTTTTATGAACGCATTGAGGGAGAAGGGGCTGTCCACGCTGATCCCGTAGACGCGCGCTTTCAGGGAGTTCAAGTGAGCTAAGTTATCGCGGAAAGAACACATCTCGTTGGTACAGACGGGGCTGAACGCCAAGGGGAAGAACGCCAGGACGATATTCTCCTTGCCCAGCTCCTTGCTGAGCGTAAAGTCTTCGATCCTCTCGCCATCACAGGCTTTGGTCGTGAAGTCTGGGGCTTTCTGATTGAGCTCGGCTGCCATGATCTGTTCCTCCATGCTGAGTAAAGATAAAGAAATTGTAAAGCAGACTCTCAGTGTCTGCAAATCTCCGATGAAACTTATCTCGTCTCTGGGGGTTATATATTTCAGTCTCCATCTCCCAGAAAGGGGTGAGTACGATGGCGGGCAAGAAGATTATGCGCGTATTGGCGCTGGCTCTGCCAGCGATGGCCCTCATGGCCGCCGGGCCGATCTTCGTCACTCAGTCGCACTCGACGGATACGGCCTCCGCTGGGATCAGCGAGCAGCCGGGCAAGCAACTGACGCTCACGTTCACCAACGACACTGGTGTCGAAGCCGACGGGCTCCAGATCGAGTTCAAGAGGATCCCCACACACCTTGTCAAGATCGAGCCGTTCAAGAGCACCCTCTCGGTGCTCAAGAGCAACGTCTTAGTGCTGACGAACGGGCGTGTCGGGCCAGGTGAGAAAGTGCGCCTGACGGTGACCGCTGATCCGTTTGGGCTTGCTGTGACGGACTTTCAATGGATCCGTCAAGGGGTCTTGATTGCTGGGAAGAGCCGCCAGATCGAGATCGAGGAGCGCGTCATCAATCGTGAGACGGTCTCGGTAGATCGCATTGAGAAAGAACCAGAGCCGTTGTTGGTCTCGGTGCGCTTCGAGCTGACAAATGGGGCGAGCCGGCTCTTCGTCACCCAGGGGATGATGGTCGCCGAAGGGGCGTTGCTCGCGATCAAAGATCAAGTGCGCTTCGAGCAGCTCATGAACGAGATCGCGCGGGCGAAAACCCTCAAAGACCGCGAGAAGCTGCAAGCCGACTTGAAGAAACTTGAAGTGCGTGCGCCGATCAGCGGGTTGGTACGCGAGCTGGCTTTCGATGTCGGAGAAGAGATCACGAAGGTCGAAGCAAGACTGATAGTTGTCACCAGTGCAAGCGCAGTGCAGTAGAACTCCCTCCCCCAAACGGCTCAACTCAAGCCACGGGGATTTCCCCGTGGCTTTCTGTTTGTTCTATGCAGTTGCATAAGTCTTATGGTTTGAGTATCTTAACGGAGATTATGTGAGTCCATTTTTTATGGGAGATGAGCTTTCGTATGCACCAGAAGAATCGGTTATCATGGCTTGTCGGCGGCGCTCAGGGCAGCGGGGTCGATTCTGCTGCCAATCTTTTTGCCAAGGCATGCGCCTTCGGCGGGCTCTACGTCTACGGCCAACGCGAATACTACAGCAACATCATGGGCGAGCACAGCTACTATCAAGTGACCGTCAGCGACTGCCCTGTCCGCTCGACCCGCTCGCATACGGATATCTTGGTGAGCGCTGACGCGGAGACCGTCTTCCTCCATGCGATTGACGTCAATCCTGGAGGCGCTCTCATCTACGACCCCAAGCTCACAGAGACTTCTGTGAGCAAGGTCGCAGCGATGGAGCACCGCGCACGCCGCGATATCCAAAGATATCTTCACTCCAAAAACCTCGAGGAGACGCTGGGCGGGATGCTCCAAGACGCCCAAGCACGCGGCGTCCGACTTTACCCCATCCCCTACGATGAGCTTCTACAAAAAATGATGGGGGAGAAAGCCCCCCAACTGGCACAGGCCAAACGCATGGCCAACACCATGGCCGTCGCCGCCTCATGCGCCATCGTCGGCTATGATATCAAGTTTCTAGAGCGTGCTCTTGAGGACATCTTCCACGGCAAGAAGAAAGTCATTGAACTCAACCTTCGCGCGTGCGAGCTGACTTATGAGCACATTGCAGAAAACTTTGCCAAGGATTTCCCCATCATGCTGGAGCCGATCAAAGCGAACGAGTCGCGTATCTACGTGACGGGCAACCAAGCGACGGCACTGGGGAAGCTCGCGGCAGGGTGCGCTGTGCAGACGTATTATCCTATCAGCCCAGCGACCGACGAGAGCACGTATTTAGAAGCCCATCAGATCTTCGAGCGTCATGGCGAGCACGGCGCGATCTTAGTCGTTCAAGTCGAGGACGAGATCGCAGCGATCACCATGGCCACAGGAGCGGCGCTCGCTGGAGCGCGGGCCGCTACAAGCACCTCCGGGCCGGGCTTTTCGCTCATGGTCGAGGCGTTGGGATGGGCGGGCATCAACGAGGTGCCCGTCGTGGTGACGCTCTATCAGCGGGGCAGCCCCAGCACCGGCTTGCCCACTCGTCACGAACAGGGCGATCTCAAGTTCGTCTTGCACGCCGGGCACGGCGAGTTCCCTAGAATTGTCTTGGCTTCGGGAGACTTAGAAGAGTGCTTCTACGACGAGATCAGGGCTTTCAATTATGCTGAAAAGTATCAGCTCCCTGTCATTCACTTGTTGGATAAGTCTTTAGCGAGCAGCAGCCAGACGTGTGCAGTCTTCGATCCGCTCAAGGAGCGCATTGACAGGGGAGCGCTGATCGAGGGTGCAGCAGGTGACGGATACAAACGCTTTGCGTACACAGAGACGGGCATCTCGCCGCGCGTGGCGCTCGGCACCCCTGGGGGGATCTTCTGGAACACCGGCGACGAGCACGACGAGTTTGGGCACATCACCGAGGACCCGGTCGAGCGCGTCCAGATGATGGACAAGCGCGCCAAGAAGTTAGAAATCGCTGCTCAGGAGATCCCGCTTTCAGAGAAAGTCAATATCTTTGGCGACCCAGATTCAGAGCTCGTCTTGCTGAGCTGGGGCTCCCCCAAGGGCGCGATTCTTGACGCTTTGGAAGCGCTGTGGGCGGAGAAGCTCTCGATCTGCTTTGTGCAGTGTCGGCTGCTCTCTCCCCTGCCCAGCTCGGATCTGAAGAGATTATTGGAGAAAGCGAAGCGTCGCGCGTGCATCGAGAACAATTACTCCGGGCAGTTTGCCGGCTTGGTGCGCGAGCAGACTGGGATTGCCATGGACCATCTCGTCGTCAAGTTCAATGGGCGTCCGATCACTATGGATGAAGTGTATCACTCAGTGAAAGAAATTCTCTCGGGCAAGGCCCCGCGAAGGATGGTGTTGACGCATGGTGCGTAAAGCTCAAGATTTTAAGACCCCAGTGCATAACAACTGGTGCCCCGGTTGTG
>JBEPZC010000066.1:0-6161 GCA_041641035.1 Candidatus Bipolaricaulota bacterium | reverse complement strand
AGCGCAAACGCCACAGCGCTCTCTTGCGGCACCGCCATGGGCGCGTGCGTCACGAGCGAGATCAGCGAGAACAAGCTGAAAATCCCCCAGCTGCCCACCTCAAAGACTCCCGTGCCCCCAGGAGTCACCCAGAAGAACGCCCCCAAAAAGATAAAGAGCGTGTAGATCATCGCCAGATGCGACACCGGAAAGAACGCCCGCAACGCAAAGATGAAGAAGACCTGAGGACGCAAAAACACAAAGAACGTCGCACAGAGATTGAGCACAAACGCGAACAGCGTTGCCCGCCTATGCTCCCGAAACGCGATGAACACGTCCTCTTCGACTTCACGGACTTTGCACTCGGCGACCTCTAAAGCACGCTTCCACGGCAAGTGCCCCCTGAGCCACCCCAAAAAGCGTGTCCCCCACAACCGATGCCCCGCTAAGTTAATCAACAAAAGCGCCAAGAAGATCCCAAAAAGCACCATCCCCGTCACGATGGCCCCCGTGTCGTCTAAGGGCAATAGCTTTGTGGCCAGCGCATAATAGACCCCTAAATAAATAAACGCAAGCAGACATAGCCCCTCTAAGAGCTTGGCGACCAAGATCGTCGCCACGATGCGCGTCGCCGGCGAAGACCCTCGCTGCTCTCTCGCAATCAAATAGACGCTCGCTGGCTCGCCTCCTAAATACATAGAAGGCGTTAGATACGTAATAGCGAACCCGCACACCCGCGCCCGCCACGTCGCCCACCAACTGACCCGTACCCCATAGGCCCTCAAAATAATCCACCAGCTCAACGACCAACAGAGCAACGTCGCTACTACAACCCCTGCCAACGAGAAAAAACCCCACCATCCCAGCATCGCAATCTGGTTCACGACGATGCTTACTCCAGCTATAAGTCGCCCCCACAGCGACGGAGAAGCGCTCCCCCCTAAATAGATCAAGACCCCACAAAGAATTCCTATCCCCAAGATCACCGACAAACCTACAAACAGATGGCGTCGCAGCATGCTACACGTACCCCAAGCCCTTCAAGCGCTCACGAATCTCTTTCTCCCAACGTGGGTTAACAGGTTGGCGAGCTCGCGGGTCTAGGGGTTTTGAGACTTTCGTGCTTTCGACCTCGCGCACCTTCGCCCTGAAGAGATCCTCGGGGACGCGCCCATCTATATCCTCCGGGACGGGCACGCCCAGAGCCGTCACGAGAATCGGGAAGAGATCAATTATTCGGAGCTTCTCCTTCCGTCCAGGCCGAATCGAATCCCCCTGAGCAAAGAAGACCCCATCCATCCGATGCCAGCCCGACCCAGCATACGTCGGCGAGATCGTCCTATGGGAGAGAAACTCCGTCGTGCCGACAGCCATGATGCCATCTTGAGGAACTAGTATGATCTCCGGAGCGCGTGCGATCTCCTCCCCCCAATAGATCTCTTCTTTGCGGTAGATTCTCTCAAAGACCGGGGCGCCTGTGTAGGGATTCGTGAATTTCTTGAGCTCAGCTATGATCTCGGCGATGAGCGCTGGGGCGTCTTGAGGGGCGACGCAGCCTTGGGGTTCGCGCCCTTGCAGATTCAGATAGATCTGTCCGACGTTACCGTGAGAGTAGGCGCGCGTCCTGGGCCAATCTATATTCTGAGTGGACAGGAAGACGTGCCCCAACAGATCGTGCAAATGGCCATGACGCAGGCGCGCCCCAAGATCCAACAGCCTCAACCGTTCCGCCAAGACATAGAGATTCTCCGGGGTCAGCCCCGCACGCCATGCGAGTCTCTTCAGCAGGGTCGTCGCGTTCTTCTTCAAGACTATATAGCCGTGCTCGTAGAGCCAGCAGTTCAGATAGATATTATAATACAGCGGGCCAAAGCCATGATCGGAGATGACAAAGAGCGTCGTGTCCTCATCGAGCATTGAGCATATGCGCCCGACAGCACGATCGGCAAGCTGATAGATCTCCAAGATCGGGTTGCCCGCGCAATCTCCGCCGTGGTAGCGCGGACGCTGAATATGATCTAACAAATGCCACATCTGATGCTGCACGGAATCGGTCTCCATAACGTGGAGCATGAAGAAGTCCCAGGGTTTTTTTCGCATCAGATAGAGGGCGATCTCCACGCGACGGGAGAGAGAGTCTTTGAGATTTTTGAGCCATCTGTGGGCGGCGTAGCGGCCGCGCCAGTGCTCCGGCATGACGGGATAGGGCCCGATCGTGCGCTCGATCTCGTCTTTGAGTTCGGGAGGAAACGCATAGTTCACCCCATCAGGCGTCAATAGATCAGTGAGCAGAAAGCCCTCGACCGGCCGGGCGGGATAGCTCACGGGGACGCCCATCACCCCGACGCGCTTGCCATGCCGATTGAGATATTCCCACAAAACTTCTCTCCGAATAGACTGAGAGCTGATCGGTGCAAGCTGATAGCTTCCGTCTTTGCGGGCCAGCCAATCAAAGATCCCATGACGTCCCGGCTGTACCCCCGTCTGGAAGCTCGTCCAGGCCGCCCCAGTGATGGGCGGCTGGGTGCTTTCCAAGCGCGCTACAGCGCCGTGATCTAAGAGGTCTTTGAAGGTGGGCAGATGCCCTGCTGCCGCCCACGGCTCGATCAGATCGAGCGTCACCCCATCGAGGGCAATCACTACGACTTTTGAAGTGCTCATGGTACCCCTTTCTTAGCACCTTCCCTCTCTGGGGAGGGTGAGGATGTCAGGTCTTCCAAGTCTTCGGTCTCACGCTTAAATACCAACGCGCGAACCGCGTTGCGCATATAAAAGCTTATAGTTTTCCAGACCCCCAAGCGATTATAGCGACGTGCCGAAGCGTATGCTACTAACTGGGCATCATAGCGAACACGCCCCAGACGACGCAATCTCCTGACGATCTCGTGATCTTCAAGGGCCCTGAACGAAGTATTGAATCCGCCCACGGCGACAAACGCCTCGCGGCGCATCGCGAAATTCGACCCAATCACATTGTGCCAGCCCACGAGACGCCCAACGTGTGTGATCGTATCGTTGAGGATGGGGTGAAAGAACCCCCAGAAAGTCCCAAAGCCCTGTAGCCTCACGGGGCCATAGAGGACTATCAATTCAGGGTCTTCAGAGAAGGCGCGTGCGATGCGCGCTGCCCAATCAGGCGGGTAGATCGCATCGGCATCGGCGCTGGCAATGATCTCCCCCGATGTTGCTAGACACGCCGCCTGGCGAGCCCAACTGACCCCCTTGCGCCCCTCACAAACGACCTTGATCGGCCAAGGGAAGTGCTGTGCAATCTCCCGCACGATCTCTTCAGTTTTGTCCGTGCACAGATTGAGACAGACGACGATCTCAAGTTCCCCCGCGAAATCTTGGCGGCCTAACGACTCCAAACAGCGCGCAATATACTGCTCTTCGTTATGCGCGGGAATGGCCACAGAGAGTTTCATAAGGGCATGGGAGCTCGCACGAGCTGCTGATAGAGCTCTTTCAGACGTTGCCCTACGACGGGCAGGCTGCTGGCCTGCGCCACGTCTTGTGCGGCTTGGGAGAGCCGCTGCCATTCACTAGAGTCGTGCGCAAGTTCCCAGATAATCTGCACGAAGTCTTCAACAGACGAGCCGGTGCGAGCGTTCACTCTATCCGTGAGCCACCCGCGATATTCGGGGATATCGCGCACGACCAGCGGCCGTCCTAGAGAAGCAGCTTCGAGCAAGACCATGGGCTGGTTCTCGCGGAACGACGGCAAGAAGAGCACATCTCCCGCCGAGAATGCTGCCGGGGTTTCTTCCACAAAGCCGGGCATCTTCACGTTGGGGGGTCTGTTCTCAATAGCTTTATGCATCTCCGGGTAGAACGTCAAGAGCTTGGGCCACAGGTGCCCAAACCAGACGAACTCTATCTGTGGGAGCCGTCGCGCAACTTCAAGGAAGTCCAACACGCCCTTGCGAGGGATGACGTTACCCGCACAAAAGACCGTAAAATTCTTTAGCCCCAGGCGCGCACGCCACAGCTGACGGTTCTCCTGGGAGAAGCGAAAGCGATCTGTGTCTACGGCGTTGCTCACGACGTAGATGGGCTTGGTGATCCCCTGGGCTTGGAGTTGCTCACGGGCGTACTGGGAGCACGTGAAGATCGCGTCGCTGGACTCGTAAAAATAATAGAGATACTTTTCGTACAGGGGCGCGATGGAATTGAAGAGCGTGAAGCTGTCTTCAAAGTCATGGGCACCCATGCTGTGGGCGTGGACGACCACGGGGATCTTCAAGCGCTTGGCACGCTTGAGGTACAAGAGAGATTTCGGCCCGAAGAAGTGGAGATGAAGCAGATCATAGTCGGAGTCGGGATTGTCGGTGACGGAGACGTTTACCCTCTCCAAGGCCTTACGATGCTGCTCATACGCCGTGCGGAACCCCGATTTCGCGACAAACTCAGGAGCTTCTAAGTAGAGACAGACCTTCATACACTATCCCCTCATGCCCTCTCACTGTGCGCATGAAGCAACTCTTGATAGAGCTGATAGAGCTGATGCCCTACGTGATCCAGGGAGTTGGCTTCCGCCAGACGATATGCCGCCTGAGCAAGCCGCTCGCGCATCGAAGCGTCTTGCGCCAACATGACAAGCTTCTCGCAGAAATCGTCAAGGGTCTGGCCCTTCATGCAATTTTCCCCATCTCTCCATCCTGCGGCAAGGTACTCCGGCAGGTCGCGCAGCAGAATAGGGCGCTGAAGGGCTGCCGCCTCAAAGAGCACCAAGCCGTGCGTCTCTCCATAGGACGGATAGAAGAGCAGGTCACCCGCGGAGAACGCGCCAGGAGTGTCTTCGATAAATCCGGGAAGCTGCACATTGGGAGGGCAGTGGTCGAGCGCCTGGTGCATCTCGCTATCGAAGGCGAGCAGCCGTCCCCATGCCTGCCCAAACCAGATGAACTCAAACTGGGGCAACCGGCGAGCTACCTCGAGGAAGTCCAAGATCCCCTTGCGGGGGATCACATTACCCGCAGAGAAGACTGTGAATCGCTTCAGCTTGAAGCGCTGACGATACGTCTCTCGTGCGAGGGGGTTGAATCTGAATCTTTCCAAGTCCACGCCGTTGCTCACAACGTAGATGGGCTTAGTGATCCCTTGGGCTTGGAGCAATCTCTTGGCGTGCTCGGAGGGCGTGAAGATCGCGTCGCTCAGCTCATAGAAATAGTTCAGGTATTTTTCGTAGAGCGGCGCAAACGTGTTGGAGAGCGTGAAGCTGTCTTTAAAATCGTACGAGCCGATGCTGTGGGCATGGGCGATGACGATCTTGCCCTGCTGCTTGGCTCGCTTCAGATAGTAGAGCGAGCGCGGGCCAAACCAATGCAGATGGAGGATATCAAATGAATCTGTAGGGTCAGTCGTCACGGGAACGCCCAGCCGCTCCAGCGCCCGCACGTGCTGGGCAAATGCCGTGCGGAACCCCGAGCGCGCTACGACGTTCTCTGCCTCAAGATAGAGACAGACCTTCATCGCTGCTGTAGCTACACTTATTCCCATTCTATCGTCGCTGGAGGCTTCGACGTGATATCGTAAACGACCCGCGTGACCCCTTCGATCTCGTTGGTGATCCGGCTCGAAAGTCTCTCTAAGACGTCATAGGGGAGATGGAACCAGTCCGCGGTCATGCCATCGCGGCTGTCTACGGCACGCACCGCGACGACGTGCCCATACGCCCGCCCATCGCCTAAGACTGCCACGCTTCTGACGGGCAAGAGCACAGCAAAGTACTGCCAGACCGCGCGAGCCAGCCCAGCTCTCTGGATCTCTTCGCGCACAATCGCGTCCACTCTCTGTAATATGTGTACCCGCTCAGGGGTCACTTCGCCCAAAATTCTCACGGCCAACCCTGGCCCAGGGAAGGGCTGCTCCCAGATGATCTCCTCGGGGATTCCCAAGCGCAGCCCGATCTGGCGCACCTCGTCTTTGAAGAGATTTCGCAACGGCTCGACGATCTTCAATCGTAAGCGTTCGGGAAGCCCACCGACGTTGTGATGGCTCTTGATCCTATCGGCGCCACGGGCGCCGGCGCTTTCGATGACATCCGAGTAGATTGTCCCCTGGACAAGAACGTCGATCCCCCCGACCTCACGGGCGAGCTTTTGTGCTTCTTCTTCAAAAGCTTTGATAAACTCTGCCCCGATGCGCTTGCGCTTCTCTTCAGGGTCAGTTACCCCTTTCAG
>JBEPZC010000065.1:0-6161 GCA_041641035.1 Candidatus Bipolaricaulota bacterium | reverse complement strand
GTCACGGCGTTGCCTGCGGGCACGTCATACGCTGTCACTGTGCTGCCGTCAGTGAGCGTCACGCGGATGCGCTGCGCTTCAGAACTATTATTCGTGTACACGAAGCAGCCGTCGCGCTCGCCTCGTGCCCACGCCGATGGGATGACAAATTCTAGCTTGCTAAAGAAGAGAGTGACTTGCTCTGGAACGCCTTCGGTGATCTGAATCTCGACGGGCACGGTGAAGGGGCTGTTCTGCGCGTTCTCGGCCGTGATCACAATGGCGCTTTCATAGGTGCCTGGTGCAAGCCCAGTGATGTCAAGGCTCACGAGGACTAGCGCCCGACCGGCACCGCTTGTGGTCGAAAGCTTGACTATCTCCGACTGCGCTTGTGCCGTCCAGGTGAACTCGCCTGCTCCGATGTTCGCAATCTCCAACAGCTGGGGTGCTGGAGCGGGCCCGTTGGCTTGTGCCACGAACTGGAGCTTTTGCGGGAAGACATCGATAGTCACTTCTGCGGCCTTCTCTTCTTTGAGTGGCTCACCTAACGCGATGCGCCCTGCCCCATACGTATTATCTGGGCCGTCCTCGCCACGATCGAGGGCGCGCGATGCGAGGAAGTCAGCGATCTCCTTGGGGCCCCACTGAGGCCGAGCGCTCTTCACCAAAGCCGCCGCACCAGCGACGTGTGGGCTGGCCGCTGACGTGCCAAAGAACGGCCGGAACGTCGTAGTGCGCACGCCGTCGGGTGCGGCAAAATCGGGCTTGATTCTCCCGTCTTTGGTTGGCCCGCGCGAGCTGTATCGCCGCGCCGAGTCATTGCGAAAATCGACAGCACCGACGCTGAACGCATTGGGAGAGATCGCCGGCTCGAAGACCCCAACACTGCCCTCAAAGACTAAATACTCCGGCTCGATGTCTATAATGGACACATCAAGTCGGGCCGTGGGCCTCGTCGCGGTGCGCTGGCGAATCTTTAAGTGATATCTTCCCGACTCGCGCGGGGTGAAAACGAGCAGACGTGAGGGCCACCCTGTGCGCAGTTGGCTGCCACTGGCGCGACGCCGATCGGCATCGTCGAAGAGCAGAAGCTCATAGTTCTCTGTGGCTCTCCCACACCGATCCTCCCAGCTGAGGATAGCAATGACCGCTCCAACTTCGTCGGCGTCCACATCGATCGTAAGACCTTCGTCATCGCCTAAGAAGTTATGAAAGCCGTTCTTGTTGGGATCGTCAAAGACCCCCTGCCAGTGCTCTGTGCCGTGGTTGCCCACCGAGACGGCCCAGAAGATCCCCGCGTCACGCGCTCTCTTGACGATGGGTTCGAGAAGCCCCGTGCCCTCCCAGGGGCACCCCGTCGCTAAGAAGTTAAATGACGTGTTGATGACGTGCACACCTTCAGAGATCAGAAAGTCTACGGCGCGCCCCAACTCGACATCGGTGTCGAAATTGACCAAATAGAACGTCGCTTCGGGCACTAAGTCGTAGACGATCTCGGCAACAGCCGTGCCGTGTCTTTCGTCAGCTTCAATGTCTTCATTACGAGTGAACGAGCGCACGATGACCCGATCTTCAGGGGGAAGCTCGCTCCCTAGCAGTCTTTGGTAGCCCTTAAATCCCCCATCGACAATGGCGACTTTGACTCCCTGACCCTTGATTCCCGCGTCGTGCCAGAGATTGGCCCCGATGACGCGTATCCCTTCGCTGACAGTATTGCCCTGCTCCCACACTGGAACGAAGGGGGTACGCACCCAGGAGACCGCACTCAAGCCGGCGAGCGCATGCACAGATTTTATGGGCACAAACGCTTGGACGAGATTGCTATAGACGGCCTCGACGCGCCCACCGGCAGCCTCTACACGCGCCTGAATCTCCTTCACTTCAGACGCAGCGGTCGCCTCAAGCACGACGCGCACCCTGCCGGCTTGGATCTCTTCGGGTTTATTCGCAGGCAGCGATGGGATCTCCAGGGCTGACTCCCATGCCGTCAGGCTCTCGGCAAGGACGTCTTGGATCTTCTGCGAGCGCACGTCTTGAGCGTGAGGGCTTGTGGGCACGGCACCCGTCAGAACGACAAGAAAAGCTCCCAGGACAAAGAGTTTTCTCATAACTCTCGACCTCTTTTCAATAAAAATTCGTCGCTATTATATCAGATCGACGGAACACCCTGACAGTAATGGGGCTTACTCTCTAATCGGGCTTGGGCCTGACAGGGAGACGGATGAAGTCAATATGCGGATGCTTGGCTAGCTTGAGCAGGGCCTTCAGCGGGACGAGGGCTTGGAGCTGATTCTCGTAGTCTGTCTCTACTGTGCCGTCTAACGCTTCGATGGCCCAGCGCAGCTCTTCTAGCGCTTCGGGGTTGATCGCTTCGATGACCACGACGACCTTGCCGTCTTTGAAATCCTGCTCGAATCCGTTCTCTTTTGCAAACGTCGCGGGATCGGGCGCTCCGATCAAGCCGACGAGCCGTTCTTGCAGCTTCGGGTAATCATCGGGGTTGAGAGTCACTGTGGGCTCGGGTTGCGATATTGTTGGCGGGCTCGGGCGCTGTGCCGTGGAGATGTACCAGAGCGCCCCGGCGATGAGCGCGAGCACAACTATCACTGTGAAAAATCCCAGCGTCTTCTGCATGATACTCGACCTCCCCTCTCATGCCCGTCGTACTACGAGCTTGCCGTTCTCGATGCGCTCGACGCGCACAGGCTCTCCCGGCTTGATCGGCCCGTCTATCGCCGTTGCAAGCCAGTACTCGCCTTGGACAAAGACCATCCCTGTGGGATTGAGCTCATCGCGCGCTGTGCCTACTGCGCCGAGCATCCCCTCCTTCCCCGTTGCTACCGGCTTGCGCTGAATGAGCAAGCCCTTGGTGATCATAAACACGAAGAGCGCTGTGATCGTTCCCACAGTCACCACGATATTGATGGGCGAGATACTGAACGCTGGCGCTGCAAAACTCTCGATATTAAACAGCATGAACGACCCAATTAACAATGAGATCACCCCGCCGACCGTCAGGGCCAAATGCGTCGGTGTGAAGATATCAATGACCATCAGCGCTGCGCCTAAGAGAATGAACGCCAATCCCGCGACGTTGAACGGCAAGACCTGCAAGCCCAACAGGGCTAATAAGAGACAGATCGCCCCGCCAATGCCCACGCCAAAACCCGGCGTGAAGAACTCTGCAATCAGCGCGTAAATCCCAATAGTCAATAACAGATAGACGACGTTGGGGTCAGCTAAGTAGTTCATCACTTGCTCTTTGAAGTTGCGCTCGTAGACCTTAAGAGCCGCTCCAGATGTCTGGAGGCGGATCGTCTGGCCGTCGCGCTGCAGCTCGTAGCCGTCGAGCTGCCTGAGCAGATCTTCACGGCTGTTAGCGATCAGATTAATAATATTATTCTCTAGCGCTTCCTGAGCCGTCAGGGACTTGCCCTCGAGCACGAATTTTTCCGCCCACTCTTTGGAGCGCCCGCGCTTCTCCGCGATCTTGCGCGCTTCCGAAGCGACAAACTCTAAGATCTTCTTTCGAGCAGGGTCGTCCTTGTCGGGCTGTTCGCCCTCGCTTGGGGCGAGCGAGACAGGAGTTGAGGAGCCGATATTTGTCCCCTGGGCCATCGCGGCGATGTCGGCAGCCATGGTGATAAAAGCTCCTGCAGATGCTGCTCGCGCTCCCCCTGGCCCGACCCAGATCACTATAGGGATGGGGGAGTTCAAGATCGCGCTGACCATGTCTTTTGTGGACTCCAACAACCCACCGGGGGTATCTAAGCGAATGAGCAGAAGCGAAGCGTTATCGCGATGCGCTTCGCTGATGACGCGTAGTAAGAAATCTTTCGTGATGGGGTTGATGGAGCTCTCCAGTTCGGCGTAGGCGATCAATGGGGGCTGAGCTTGGGGCTGTCCCATGGCGAAGGCGACCCCTAAGCTGAGCGAGAAGAGCCCGATGCAAATCCGTGCCAGTTGGTGCATAGAAAGATCTCGGTGGTGGAGGTGGCGGGAGTCGAACCCGCGTCCGGAGATGCTTTCGTTTGGCTTCTACAGGCTTAGTTCAGTGTTTTCGTTTGAGATCGGCCACTCCCACTGAACAGGATTGACCGACCCGAGCCTCATTTGAGAGATTCCCGCATGCCCCGAGGCCGAGCACGCGGTCAGCCCGCCTGATCGGTCCCTTACGCTAGCCGACGGGCTGAGCTATCGTAAGAGATGCTTCCCTTTAGTTCAGAGAAGCAGTTGCGTAAGCAAAGTTGTTGGCACTTGTATGCCGTTGACCGTTTTTTGGAGATGGCCACAACTCCGCCTGCAACCGCCCTGCCGCATCCCCGTCGAATCCAGTGCACCCCCATCTGTCAAAGATCATTGCGCCACGCGCACTATAATTATAGCAGAGAGCAAGGGGGTTGCAAAGATCACGGGAGCTCTTGCTGGAGTGTCGCTTCGGGAAAGGCTTCTAAGACCGGCACGCCCAACCAATCCGATGGGATCATCAAGCCGAGCGCAGCCAGCACCGTCGCGGCCGTGTCATAGATGCGAATTGGCTGCGTCAGCTCGCGCCCGATCTCGATATCGGGGGTCCATAGGATCCATGGGATCGTCATGTCCCTGGGGTCGTCGGTGCCGTGGATCCGCCCGTGCCCCCCATGATCGGCCGTGACGATTATGACAGACTCATTGAGAATTTTGAGGTCTTCGAGGCTTGTGAGCAGAAGCCCGATGGCTTCGTCCACGCGCTCGACGGCTTGTAACTGCCTGACGGTCATCCAGCCGAAGCGATGGCCGGCGTCGTCTACATCCGACACATGCAAGAGCACCAACCGCGGACGGTGCTCTGAAATATACTCTATCGCTTCTTCGATCAAATCGCGCGCGTTGGCGTTGAGCACAAAGAGCGGGGTCTGCGGGCTGATGAGATGCTCCAGCTTGCGCTTGCTCACCAAGGCCGCAGTTGAGATATTTTCGCTGCGTGCGATCTCGAAGATCGTGGGCACACTGATGCGTCCAAGTTCTGGCGCCCAATAGTTCCACAGAACCTGATGGCGCTCAGGGGGCACACCGCTCACAAGCGACCCCATAGCAGGCAGGGTTAAGCTGGGCATGACGGTCTGAGCGCTCCAGCTATATAACCCTGATTGCCAGAGCCTATCAAGATGAGGAGTGCGGGCACGTTGTAATGCGTCGGGGCGCAGGCCGTCAATGACGATGACGAAGACAAAATACTCTTTCGCTGTGAAGTGGCGCACCTTTGGCGGCAGCGGGGAGACTGGGGGAGCGGGGGGCGGCGGAGGCGCTACAACGGAGACCGAAGAAGCCTGAGGAGGCGGCAAGCTCCCCAATGCGACAAAGAGCAAAAAGAGCAGAAACTCAAGGCTCATAGAGCTCCGGGCGCAATCTGGGAATAAGTGCCATGAGCACAGCCTGCTCGGTGAGCTGTTGTCGGGTCAGTAAATTCTTTGAGAGATACCCGATAGCGCCCGCTTTGTGCCCGATCTTTTCTATCCCCGTCAGCGCGCTCATGACCTCGCCGACGGAGCGACCTGCTAGGACTTCTTCTATCACTCTGGGTGGGTAGACAAACCCTGACCCATGCCCGATGGTTAATCTGCCGTCTTGGCTGACGATAGCGCAGAACTGCACATCGAAGTAGAGCTTGAGGTCTTTGTGCCAGATGAGCCCGGCCTCGATGCCCACCCCGAAGTCCGCGTCTTGAAGAGCTTTACGAGCACGCTCGCAGGCCCCCTTGGCTGTCTCGTCGTCGAAGGGCTGTGAGGGCACGCCCGAATCGACCGAGACGAGACGGACTTCTGTCGGCCCCAAGGCGCGCTCGAAGACGCTCTTCACGGCTTGAGCTTTGATGGGGTTGTTTGAACCTACGTGCACTCGCAACACGCACCCATTATGACAGAAATTGGGGGAGCAGGCAACGACAGCTGTCTTGGCTGCAACGGACTTTTCACGCCCTTTCCACGGATTTTCAACGCGAGTTTTTTATAGAATAAAATCACAGAAAACAAGGAGGAGATGTTCATGCGTTCGCGTGCTCTTTGCTTCACGGTGTTAGCGGTGGTGGGGTTGGCTATGGTGGGGGGATTTGGGGTGGCGCAGCCGCGTGGACCGGTCTCGACCGACTTTGCTGACGAGACCGCCACGCGGCTCCAAGCCGACAGAGATCGGAGCTTGTGGGT
>JBEPZC010000064.1:0-6250 GCA_041641035.1 Candidatus Bipolaricaulota bacterium | reverse complement strand
GATCTCCTTTGGCTCAACTGGCGCGGGGCTGGCTATCGCAGCGCTGCTGAGCGATCTGCCGTATTTTTTAAAGCTCAGCGAATTTCGGGGCGTCAAGCTCGCGCTCGTCGCGCCGTCGGTGCTCATTGTGCTCACAGAGCTACGACACTGGAGAGAATTGGGATTGAGTAAGCTTATGACTCGGCGCAGGGCATGGCTTGTTCCCGCCGTTGGGCTTGGCGCTCTCTTTTTTGTATTAGAGCGCAGCGGCAATCTCCCTGCAATTCCTGTAGCCCGCTGGGAGGAGCTTTTGCGGGAGCGCCTCGAAGATTGGCTCATCGCTCGCCCGCGTTTTAAAGAATTTTTAGTTGGGCATCCCGCGCTCGTGCTGTGGAAGAGCGAACAGAGTCTATCTCACCTTGGCTTGCTCGCGCTGGGCGCCCTGGGACAAGCTTCGATCATGAATACATTTGTGCACCTCCACACACCGTTAGCTCTCTCGCTCTGGCGCACCCTCAATGGACTGACACTGGGTCTGCTCATAGGCATCTCGTTGCGTTGCGTTTTTATGAGAATTAGACAATGGCGCCGACACTCGTAATTGCAGGCTATTACGGATTCGGCAACTGGGGCGACGAAGCCGCGCTCGCCGTGCTGGTCCGTCATCTGCGCAGAGCGCTCCCTACAGCACGGCTCATCGTGCTCTCGCATGATCCCCCACAGACGGCGCGCCTTCACGAGACAGAAGCGATCAATCGCTGGAACTTCTTTGAAGTTCGCCGCGCGCTCTCGTGCGCTTCTGGCTTTATTCTCGGCCCAGGGAGCTTACTCCAAGACGCCACAAGCACCCGGTCCCTGCTGTACTATTTGGGTCTGGTGTGGTGGGCACAGCGATATGAACTCCCTACATATTTGATCGGCCAAGGGATCGGGCCGTTGCGCTCACAGCGTTCTGAGCAGTGGGTCGCTCAGACGCTGCACCAAGCGCAGCTCGTCCTAGTGCGTGACCAAGCGAGCTATCGGTGGGCATCAGCGCATAGTGCTCATGTTCTGTTAGGAGAAGATATGGCGTTGCTCTATGACCTCTCCCCCGCTCCTTCCCCTCCAAAGAGTAGGGTAGTGGCGCTCTCCCTGCGCCCTGGACTTGCGCCAACGAACCTCAAAGCACTCCGTCGCTTGGTGCAGACACTCGCTGCAGAAGAGTTTGAGATCGTCTTCTTGCCGTTTCAAGCTGTTTGTGACCTCGCTGTGCTGCGCGAGCTTGCTCTTCCTATCCCTATTGTCCCAGCCCATCGCCCTGACGATCTTCTCGAAGCTATGCACAGCGTAGACGTTGTGCTGGGGATGCGCTTACACAGCTTGGTCTTTGCCGTGATGAGCGAGGTGCCGTTCTGCGCGATCAGCTACGATCCCAAGGTCGAAAGCTTCCTGCAGCGCGTTGGAGCAGTGTGCGACTATCCCCTACGATGGTGGGACGCATCGGAGACGCTGAACGAAAGCACGCTTGTGCAGGAGATCCTCGAACTGTATGCTCGACGAGTTGAGCTTCAGAAGAGCCTCCAGCAAGGGCGAGCACTCTTACAGGCAGCGGCACAACAGGCGCTCGATGAAGCGATTCGCATGATTGTAAGAGATCTTGGTCAATAATAATACGGCCTGGCACGGCGTTTGACGAGCACTGCCAACAGCGCGCCAGTGATAAACCCTCCAGCATGTGCCCAATACGCTACGCCACCGCCCTCGACGGGGCTGGAAATCCCCCCAAGAAATTGCAACACAAACCAAAAGCCCAGCAAGAAGATCGCTGGCAGCTCGATCACCCTGACAAAGAACGGAAAGAGCGGCACCAGCGTCAAGATTCTCCCATAGGGGAAGAGCACCATATACGCGCCCAAGACCCCAGAGATCGCCCCGCTCGCCCCGACCATCGGGATCACGGTATTGGGGTTGGTGAGGATTTGCGCAAAGGCCGCTGCCACCCCAGACACCACATAAAAGAAGACAAATCCCACGCGTCCAAAAACGTCCTCAATGTTATCGCCGAAGATCCATAAGTACCACATATTCCCCAAGATGTGCCAGAACCCCGCGTGCATGAACATCGCTGTCAGCAACGTCAGCCATATAGCGAAGGGCACTTCTGGGGGCAGATCGACCCCACGAGTGATCTCGCAGGGCATAACACCAAAGCGAAACGTGAACTCGTCTTCGGCAGTGATCTGCGAGAAACGCCCCAGAGGACGAGAGAGCTGATAAGAAAGCCCTGCAGGAACGTCACAGCCAGCTTGATACCACGCGCGCACCCATTGGCGCGTGTTCTCCGTCGCAGGGGTATCGCTGAGCGAGAATTGATAGAGAAAGACCAAGATATTGATAACAATAATCGCGACGGTGACGACGGGGAACGAACTGCTGTGTCTATAGTCGCGCAGCGGGATCATAGAGTGAGTCTAGCACAGCGTACCCTTTTTGGCAAGCCCCACTCGCACTCCCCATTCCAGACTTGTTATACTAAAAAGTATGATGGAAGGGATAAACTTTTCTCTGTGGGACTATTTGACCCCAATGCTTATCGTCATTGGGGCTTTCATCGTTGGGCTTGTGGGGCAGCGCTATTTCTTCCGATATCTGCACATCTGGGCTCAACGCACTCACTGGGAGTTCGACGATATTATTATTCAAGGGATGCGCGGGCCGTTTGTGTTATGGGTCGTGGCGCTGGGGATCTATTTAGCATTGGAGTTCTCGCGGCTGTCGGAGGAGCTTGTTGCGCTGCTTGGAAAAGTCCTTCTCGCTCTCGTTATGCTCTCCATGACGCTCGTGCTGGCGAACATTATCAGCATGATCTTTCAGCGAGCGGTTGCGCGTGGCGAGATCGAGGCCCCAGCAACCAGCTTGACGAGAAACTTCGTGCGCTGGGGCATTATTATCTTAGGGCTCCTCGTCCTGCTCAACACAGTGGGGATTTCCATCACGCCCCTGCTGACAGCGCTGGGGATAGGGAGCTTGGCAGTCGCGCTGGCATTGCAAGACACCCTGACAAATCTTTTTGCTGGGTTCAACGTCTCGATGGCGCGCCAGGTGCGCGTGGGGGACTATATCAAATTGGACTCTGGCCAAGAGGGCTACGTGACAGACATCAATTGGCGTACCACAAGCATCCGAGATTTTTCCAACAACCTCATCATCATCCCCAACTCCAAGCTCGCCCAGAGCATCATTACGAACTATTATATGCCCAGCAAGCCCGTGATGATTCGCATCCCTGTGAGCGTCAGCTACAGCTCCGACCCCGAGCACGTCGAGCGCGTTTTACAAGAGATTGCCAACCAAGCGATTGCCGAGCTGCCCCAGCTCGATCCAACTTTTTCTCCTGTGGTGCGCTTTACGAATATGGGGGAATTCTCGCTCGATTTTCTCTTAGTAGTCCGAGCGAAGACGTTTGACGATCAATTCAGTGCGCAACACGAGCTGCGCAAGCGCATCTTCAAGAGGCTGCGCGAAGAGAAGATCGAGATACCCTTCCCGGCGCGCACGGTCTATCTCAAAGACGAGCGAGAGACTCCCCCCAGATAGACTTGCTGCACATGCTCGTCAGCGCGAAACTCCTCGGGCGTGCCCTCCTTCACGATCACGCCCGTCTCCAACAGATAGACCCGATGCGCATGGGCCAGCGCAAACGGCACGTTCTGCTCGGCTAGCAAGATCGTGACCCCAGACTTGTTGATCTGATGGAGCGCATCAGCAATGGCTTTGCGCACGATCGGCGCCAGACCCAACGTCGGCTCGTCTAAGAGTAAGAGCTCTGGACGCCCCATCAATGCCCGCCCAATAGCTAACATCTGCTGCTCGCCCCCAGAGAGCGTCTGCGCCATCTGACGCTCCCTCTGGCGCAAGATGGGAAAGAGCTGATAAATTTTTTCTAATTCGCTCTCTGGATCGAATTTTTTGAGACGGAATGCCCCCATCAGCAAATTGTCTTTGACGCTCATCTCGGGGAAGAGATGGCGTCCCTCTGGGCAGTGGATCACCCCAAGCTTCACCACCTGAGCGGGATCGCGCGGCAGAGGGGTGCCGTGAAAGCTGATTGTACCCTCTCCCTCTTTCAACCCCGAAATCGTGCGAAAAAGAGTGGTCTTGCCCGCACCGTTGGGCCCGATCACTGAGACGAACTCCCCGGACGAGACCCTCAGACTGACGTTCTTCAAGACATGGGCCTTGGCATAGTACACATTGAGATTCTCGATGATCAGCATGGATCAGAGTCCCCCACCGGCAAGATATGCCTCCTGGACTTGAGGGTTGCGCGCCACCTCTTCGGGAGATCCTTCGGCAAGCTTCTCCCCAAAGGACAGCACGACAATCCTGTCTACAAGGCGCATCACCCCACGCATATTGTGATCGACGACGACGATCGTTTGTCCTTCGTCACGGAGGCTCGCTATGAGGTGGGAGATCTCGTCGACTTCTTGGGGGGAAAGCCCAGCGAAGGGCTCATCTAAGAGCAAGAGTTCGGGGTCGGTACCGATAGCACGAGCTAATTCCAAGCGTCTCAACCCGCCTTGCGGCAGCATCCCTGGCAGCTCCGAGCGGCACCTACAGGAGTCCCCCCCAGGGCAATGCTCATTGGTGCACAATCCTGTGCGCCTACATCTCTCAATAGTCTTGCTCTCAGGGTCAACGCAGCGGGCGAAGATCTCGTTGGGAATCACCGAGATCTCCACGTTCTCGTAGACGGTCTTGCGCGGGAAATACCGAGCGATCTGGAAGACCCGGGCGATCCCCGCGTCCACGATCTTATAAGTCGGCCAGCCGGTGATGTCGCGCCCTTTGAAGAGCACGGTGCCCCTGTCAGGCTTGAGCGTCCCCATGATGAGATTGAAGACAGTGCTCTTGCCCGCGCCGTTGGGGCCGATCAATCCCAAGATCTCCCCGGCTTCTACGTGGAACGAGAGATCCTTGACAGCCATCAGGCCCCCAAATGCCTTGCGCAGCTTCTCCACATGCAAGAGTGCCATGACTTCAGCCTCCTGTAGCCCTCCTCTTTCCCATTCCCACAAGCAGTGGCAGCAGCCCCTGCCGCGCAAAGAACAACAACACCAATAAGAGCGCAAAGAAGATGAACGTCGCCCACCCCTCTAAAAACGAGAGCGCAATCCCCTCAGAGCCAAAGGGCAGCTTCCATTGAGCTACCTCTCGGATCACCTGCTCGCCCCCCCTCACCAACAGCCCACCCCATAACGCCCCAACGATCGTCCCCATCCCCCCGATCACCGAGGCCACGATCATCTCTATAGACGACGTCAGCGAGAGCAATGAATTAAAGAAGACAGCTTCGTTCGTGTGCACCGAGAGCGCTCCTCCTAAACCGACCACCGATGCGCTGACCGCAAAGGCGAAGATCTTGTATTTGGCAACATTGATCCCCGCAGCTTCGACAGCTTCTTCGTTCTCTCGGATCGCTTCTAATATTTTACCAATGCGCGAGGTGCTCAGCCAGACCAACCCGACCCCCACCAGGGTCATCAGCACCCAAAAGAAGTAGTAATTACACGATTGGTAAAGCCGGAACGCATCGAGAGAGATGTTCCAGCGCGAGAGGACTTCGCCAAGAGGAGTAAGCAGAGAATCGGGACACAACGGCGCTACCCCAAATTTCCCAAGCTCCCCGCCCGTCCAGTCAGCCAAGATGATAACTAAGCGCGCCGCAGCGAGAGGCAAGATGAGCGTCACCAGAGAAAAATACGGGCCACGCAAGCGCAGCGCCGGCACGCTGAACAATAACCCCGCCACCACAGCCATGATGACCCCCGTAGGGACTGTAGCCCAGATGGGCCACTTGAGATAGAGATTGAGCAGCCCTGCAGTATAGCCAGAGACCGCCACAAAGAAGATATGCCCGAAGCTAATCTGGCCCGTCATCCCCGACAGGATATCCCACCCCATGGCGTAGACCGCAAAGAGCTGCGCATACGTCAGCGTCGTCATCCACTTGGACGGCAGAAACGGGCCCACAGCAGCAACGATGACGACTGTGAGCAACAGAAGGCTGAACTTGAGCGCGCGCATCAGCGGGAAGCCCTCCCAAAGAGACCTTCGGGCTTAATGAAGAGAATAGCAATCAGCACCAGGAGCGACGAGACTCCTACCCACGAGGACCCCAAGAACTCAAAGCACCGGAAGCTCTCGGTACAGATGCGCACCGAGGGGGAGTAGGTCATGAGCACCTCCAGAAGCCCAATGAGATATGCCGCGACAATTGAGCCCTTCA
>JBEPZC010000063.1:0-6304 GCA_041641035.1 Candidatus Bipolaricaulota bacterium | reverse complement strand
TGATTTTGCGACGTGGGCGGGACGATCTTGGCGTCTAAGATCGTGCCTTGATCGTCAATGCGATAACGATGATAAAGAATACCCCGTGGGGCTTCGGTGCAGCCGCAGCCGACCCCGGCTCGCGGACGCACTTCGACATAGGGCTTCTCCGGCATCTCGTACTCGTTGATGATTCTGAGGGCTTCTTCGCAAGCGTAGAGCGTCTCCACACTGCGCACGATGATGCTCTTGAACGGATTCGTGCACACGGGGCCGAGGCCCGCTTCTTTTGCGGCTTTCTGCACCGAGCGCGGGAGCTTATCGAAATTGAGATTGTACCGAGCCAGTGGTCCGACAAAGTAGTTCCCACGCCCTTTGATGACCGAGTGCAAGGCGTTAGAATACTCGACATGCTCCTCAATAAAGTGCTCTTCGTACTCGCGAATGGCAATGTCTAAGCCCTTATTGGAGACAAGCCGCCCTTCGTTGAACGGGTACTCATTGGGGTGTCTCAGTGCGACGAATTCGTAGTCTTGCTCGAAGTCTGGAAAGTCGAGTGTGCCGGTCCAGCGGACGAGCTCGTACGCAGCGTCGCGAGCCCATTTGAGATCCTCGACAAGCCCTTGTAGTTCTCCCTTTGTCGGGACCCTATAGAAGCCCCCGACGCGTACGTTGATCGGGTGAATCTCTCGGCCGCCCAAGAGCGTGACGATCTCGTTGCCGATCTTCTTGAGCTTAAGAGCTTGTTGGACGATGTCTGGATGGTCCTTGGCCATGTGAATGGCACTCTCGTACCCCAGAAAATCCGGGGCGTGCAGCATCGCTACGTGTAACACATGGCTCTCGATCCACTCGCCGCAATAGATCAATCTGCGCAGCGCCCGAAGCTGCCCATCTACTTTCACGCCGCAGGCGTCCTCCATCGCGTGGCAACTGCTCATCTGGTACGCGATGGGGCAAATCCCGCAGATGCGGGCTGTAATATCCGGGGCTTCGGTAAAGGTGCGCCCGCGCAAAAAAGCTTCAAAGAAGCGCGGTGGTTCGAAGATCTTGAATTTCAAATCTGTGACCTTGTTGTTTTGAATCTTGACGTAGAGCGCGCCCTCACCTTCGACGCGCGCCAGATAGTCGACTTTGATGGTCTTACTGCTTTTGCTCATAGATTTCGCTCTCCTTGCGGAAGGGTTCTGCGTAGGCATTGAATCCACGGAACGCTCGGACTATGTCTTGATCCTTGACACCGAGCTTGCGCCACCACACGCTCAGCGAAGAGGTGTTTGGGGTTTCTTTGGGGCCAAAACAGCCATAGCAGCCCCGCTGATACGCCGGGCAGATGGCGCCACAGCCCGCTTGGGTCACCGGGCCTAGACACGGCGTCCCACGTGCGACCATGACACAGACCGTCCCACGACGCTTACACTCCACACAGACGCTATAGGAGGGCACGTTAGGCTTGCGCCCGTTGAGAAACGCATTGATCACTTCGAGGAGCTGATATTTATTGATCGGGCAGCCGCGTAGCTCAAAGTCTACCTTGACGTGCTCAGCGATGGGCGTCGATTTGTCTAATGTATTGATATACTCGGGTTTGGCGTAGACGATGGAGATAAACTCTTTGACGTCTTTGAAGTTGCGCAGGGCCTGAATGCCCCCAGCTGTCGCACAGGCCCCGATAGTAATGAGAAACTTGGAGACGCGTCGCACCTCTTGGATGCGCTCGGCATCGTGCGGGGTCGTGATTGACCCTTCGACGAGCGAGATGTCATAGGGTCCCTTAATAACAGCGCGCGACGCTTCGGGGAAGTTGGCGATCTCGATAGCTCCAGCGACCGCGAGCAGCTCGTCTTCACAGTCTAAGAGACTGAGCTGGCAGCCATCGCATGAGGCGAACTTCCACACCGCGACCTTCGGTTTTCGGCTCCTGGGCATATTAGATCTCTCGCTTTCCAAAGATCGCTTTCACGGTGTCAAACCGAAAGACTGGACCGTCCTTACAGACAAAGTTTGGGCCGTACTGACAGTGTCCGCACAAGCCGATAGCGCACTTCATGTTGCGCTCCATAGAGATATAAATCTGATCGTCTCGCAGGCCACGCTTCTGAAGCTCTAAGATCGTGAAGCGCATCATGATCTCCGGGCCGCAGACGAGCGCCGTCACATGATAGGGGTCGAAATGGGCCCTGGGGATAAGCGTCGTGACCACACCGACGTTGCCGCGCCACTCATCGGGTCTGGCGGCATCGACGGTGACTTCGACCTGCATGTCGAACCGGCCACGCCACTCAGCAAGCTCTCTCTTATAGAGCATATCGTCGGGAGTGCGCGCGCCATAGAGCACTGCGACGCGCCCGTACTCCCCCCGATGGCTCAAAATGTGATAGATCGCCGGGCGCAACGGCGCCAGCCCCACCCCACCTGCGACGATCACCAGATCGTTCCCCACGGCTTCCGTCATGGGCCAACTGCTCCCAAAGGGGCCACGCACACCGAGAATATCCCCGCGCTTGAGCTTGCAGAGGGGACGGGTGACGGTGCCCACAGCGCGCACGGTATGCACCAACACTTCCGGTCGCGACGGATCGCCGCTGATCGAGATCGGCACCTCGCCAACCCCAAACAGATAGAGCATAGTGAACTGCCCTGGCAGAAACGAGAACCCATCTCCGTTCACGGACTCAAGCTCAAACGTAAACGTGTCCGAGGTCTCGCGCCGCACCCCACGCACTCGATACGGAGTGGGCACCATGAGGTCACTCTGCACTGTGTAAGTCGTCTGAGGCTTAAGTGTGAGAACCATAAATATCAAGGAGTCGTAGTCGTGTGGCTTGCAAGCGCTGCCCAATAATCTGCGAGAAGCGCTTGAAGAGCTCATAGCCGAGTTTTGGTTCTTCGTCGCACTTGCCGCGAATGCACATCGCGTCAAACTCCAACGCGCGCGTCAGCTCCAGGGCCCGGGCATCGTACTGCTTTCTGTAAGGCGGCACCGCCCAGGACCAGCCCATCACGTCCCCTTCGCCCAGGGTCTCGATCATGATCGGTCCTCGTCCTGGCGCAAAGATCTCTAACGAGATCTTGCCGCTGCGAATGAGCCAGAACTTATTCGACGGATCTCCCTCGCGGAAGATGAACTCCCCCATCTTGAACGTGACCTCCCGAGCACACTCAGCAATGAGCTGAATGTAGCGCGGATCCAATCCTTGGAAGAACGGATGCTCTGCCAACAAGCGGTCGATCGTGTCCACAATATCCTCCCCTTTCTCAGTTATGCTCTGCTCAGTTCGCTCTCTCGTATGGCGCGGACCTCTTCGGTGATGTCAATACCTACAGGACACCATGTGATGCATCGTCCGCAACCGACGCACCCCGACGTCCCGAATTGATCAATCCAACTCGCTAATTTATGGGTCATCCACTGGCGATAGCGAGACTTCGCTGAAGCCCGCACGCTCCCCCCGTGAACATACGAAAAGTCCAGAGTGAAGCACGAGTCCCACTTGCGCACGCGCTCGGCTTCCTGTCCGGTCAAATCCGTGACGTCTTCCACGGTTGTGCAGAAGCATGTCGGGCAGACCATCGTACAATTGGTGCAGTTGAGACAGCGTACGGCGACCTCGTCCCAGCGCGGATGCTCTACATTGCGATAGAGCAGATCTTTTATATCGGTCGTATCGAGTTGGCGGCCCATCTGCTGGGCGGCTTGGGCCACGCGCTGCTTGGCTATCTCAATGTCAGTGGGCTGGGCTTTCTTCGTCGGCACCTTTTGAAGAATTGCTGCGCCCTTCTCCGTGCCGACCTCGACGACAAAGTAGTGTCTCTGGTCTTCGAGAACTTCTGTGAGCGCCAGATCAAACCCAGCGCTAGCTTTCGGGCCGGTCTTCATCGAGACGCAGAAACAGGTCCCGCCGGCTTGGACGCAATTGACCGCGACAATAAAAGCCCGCTCACGACGTGCTTTGTATATCGGGTCTACATATTTCCCATTGGTAAAGACGCGATCTTGAATGAAGATCGCGTTGAGTTCACACGATCGGACGCCAACGAACGCATAGCGTGGGGGGTCGTTGTCGTGGGGGATGATCTCGAAGCCTTTGCCGTTCTTCTTGGCCTTCCAAAGCGATAGCACAGGCGGGTGCAAAAACTTCTTCCACGAGTGCGGCCCGACAACGTAGCCGAAGAGGGCTTGATCGGAGCGTCGCTTGAGGCGATACTTTCCGGCATCTTGCTCGTCGGTCCAACCGATGGGTAACTCCTCGACGGAAGTAATCTGATCGTAGACGATGGCGCCTTCGCGCACAGTGGGCCCAACGACCTGATACCCCTTCTGGTGCAGGGCATCAAAGAGCTTCTGCAGGTCTTGTCGCTCGACTATAAGATGTTCGCCGATCATAAGATCTCCATTCTTCCCTCGCATCGCTGCGAGCGGTTCGCCTCTATTGTACCGAAAAAATTCCCCGTATACGCAATGATATAGGCCAATCCTCAAAATGATATGTATCAGTTCAGGAGTTTGCGCAGATGTGACCAACCCCGATAAACTTATCCTGTGAAGCAGAGCCGAAGGAGTGATCTCGATCATGCGCATTGTGACGGAGCAAGGGGACATCACGGCAGTCGAGACAGATGCGATCTGCCTTGGGATCTTTGAGGGGGTACGGCGACCTGGCGGGGCGGCCGGCGCAGTAGATAAAGCCCTCAACGGCGTGCTCACTGAAATCCTCACCGATGGCGATTTCTCGTGCAAGAAGGGCGAAGTTTTTTGGCTGCGCACGCACGGCAAGATCGGAGCCAAGCGCGTCTTGCTAGTCGGTCTGGGGCCAAGCGAGAAGTTTTCAGCTGACGTCGTCCGTGAAATCAGTGCTGCTGCGGCACGCGCCGCTCGATCTCTGTCAGAATTGACGACCATCGCGCATGGGGCCGGCATCGGCGGACTTGATCCTGCCACAGCTGCTCAAGCGACCGTTGAAGGGACACTCTTAGGGCTCTATCGGTTCGAAAAGTTCAAAAGACCTGAAGAACCCATCAAGCTTGAGCGTCTTCGTCTGGTCGAGCATAGCGCAGAGAAATTAGAGCCACTCAAGCGCGGCGCACAGCAGGGACAGATCCTCGCGGAATCTGTGTGCTACGCGCGCGACCTCGCCAACGAACCCGGACAGAGCTTGCCCCCACGCGAGCTGGCGCGCCGCGCTCAAGAGCTCGCGCAAGAGCTGGGACTGCGCTGCGAGGTCTTCGACGAAAACGCTTTAGAAAAGCTGCGCATGGGCGGTATTCTCTCAGTAGGAAAGGGCAGCGACGAGCCGCCAAGGCTCATCGTGCTCGAGTACAATCTCACTAAAAATTCTCAGCCCGTTGTGCTCGTGGGCAAGGGGATCACGTTTGACAGCGGGGGAATCTCTATTAAACCGCGCGAGGGGCTAGAAGCCATGAAGTACGATATGAGTGGCGCGGCAGCTGTCTTGGGAGCAATGCGCGCCATCGCCTTGCTGAAACTGCCCGTCGCTGTTGTCGGGCTAATCGCAGCGGCTGAAAATCTGCCCTCGGGGAGGGCTCTCAAGCCCGGCGACGTCATAAGAATCTCAAACGGCAAAACTGTCGAAGTCACCAACACCGACGCTGAGGGGAGACTGGTGCTCTCCGACGCGCTGGTCTATGCGCAAAAGTACAATCCCCAAGCCGTGATAGACCTAGCGACGCTGACCGGCGCGTGCACCATAGCGTTAGGGAAGGAAGCTGCGGGGCTCTTCTCCAACGACGAAAAACTCGCCCAGAAGATTCAAGAAGCAGCGCACCAAACGGGCGAGCGCGTCTGGCCACTGCCCCTCTATGACGAGTACAAAGAGATCATCAAGAGCGAGATCGCCGATATAAAGAACAGCGCGAACAAGGGCCCTCAAGCGGGTGCGGCCGTGGGCGCGATCTTCTTGAGAGAGTTTGTCTCGTATCCATGGGCGCACTTAGATATCGCTGGCGTCGCTTACGATGTCGAGAGCCGGCTCTATCACGCCAAGGGCGCGACGGGCTATGGCGTGCGCTTGCTGACTCAGCTGCTCCAGAACTGGTGATGATCGCAGAGAACGTGCGCGCGATCTTATCTGAACTGCCTCCGGGAGTGCTCCTGGTTGCCGCGGCCAAAGGGCGTTCACCTCAAGAGATTCTTGAAGCCATTGAGGCCGGAGTGCAGATCATTGGGGAGAACTACGTGCAAGAAGCCGAGAGGGCTTTTGCCGTGATCGGTCGGCGCGCTCAGTGGCACATGATCGGGCACTTGCAGAAAAACAAAGCCAAAAGAGCCGTCGAGCTCTTCGACATGATCGAGACGCTCGACTCG
>JBEPZC010000062.1:0-6310 GCA_041641035.1 Candidatus Bipolaricaulota bacterium | reverse complement strand
GATGACAGCGTCGATACGTTTAGGTTGACGAATACGAGGTGGGAGAACTATAATATGCAAGCGCGGAGAGTAGCGCAGCGGTAGCGCGCACGGTTTGGGACCGTGAGGTCGCCGGTTCAAATCCGGCCTCTCCGACCACTGTGCTATTATGACCGAGGCCCACGAGTACCAAGCACTCTATCGCAAGTGGCGCCCGCAACGCTTCGCCGACGTCGTTCATCAAGAGTACACGGTGCGCACGCTCCAGAACGCCATTCTCTCCCATCAGATTGCTCATGCGTATCTCTTGGCCGGGCCGCGTGGTGTAGGGAAGACGTCTATTGCGCGCATCTTCGCTAAGGCCATCAACTGCACCAATCCCCAGCAGGGCGAGCCGTGCAACCAGTGCGATATGTGCAGAAAGATCACGCGGGGCAACGCCCTCGATGTCATCGAGATCGACGGGGCTAGCAATCGCGGTATTGACCAGATCAGACAATTACGAGAAGAAGTGAACTTCGTCCCCGCCGAAGCGAAATATAAAGTCTATATCATTGACGAAGTCCACATGCTGACCAACGAAGCATTCAATGCGCTCTTGAAGACTTTGGAGGAGCCGCCCAAGCACGTGGTCTTTCTCTTTGCCACGACCGAGCCCCATAAAGTCCCGTTGACGATTATCAGCCGATGTCAGGCGTTCGAGCTCAAGCTTCTGCCGCCAGAGCGCATCGAGAAGCGCCTCAAAGAGATCTGCCAAGTAGAGAAGATCGACGCCAGCCCCAAGGTGCTGACGGCGATCTCGTATCGAGCGCGGGGGGCGCTCCGCGACGCGATAGTGATGTTGGAGCAGCTTGCTTCGTATAAAGGGGCCGCACGGATCGAAGAGCACGATCTCTACGAAATTATGGGCTTGGCCAGCGAAGAGACCGTGATCGAGTTTTTGAAAGCGCTCTTGGCGCGCCAGGGCCGTCGCGCATTGGAGATCATCGCCGATCTAGCCGATCGGGGTAAAGACTTAGAACTCTTTGTTGACGAGCTGATCGAGCAAACGCGTGACTGGATTATCGCCGTGATCGATGGGCAATCTCTGCCTGTAGAAGTAAACCTAGAGACGCTCATTGGGCTGAGTGCGCAGCTGTTGGGGCTCAAGCGCGAGCTGGGCCGCGCTTGGGAGAAGCGGATCTTACTCGAAGTCAAGTCCTTAGAACTCACTCAGAGCATTGTGCCTCCATCGAAAGAGAAGCCGGCAGCCCCTCACGCTCATAATGAGCCTGTAACTTCGTCCAAGCTTGCGCAGAAGGCCGACAAGTGGACACAATTATTAGAAGAAGTGAAGCGGGACCGGCGCGGCACAGTGCACGCGCTCTTGCTCGACGGCCAGCCCGTCGAGCTCCCTGATGCGCTGCGCATCGAGTATGACGCGCACCTGGCGTTCCATAAGGAGAGTTTGGAGAAGCATCGCAAATATCTTGAAGGGGTGATCGCGCGGGTATACGGGCCGCGGCGGGTGGAGATCGTGCTCAGTGAGGAAACGGGCTCTTCGGCGCGTCGCAAGAGCAAGAGCGCGGAGGTCCGCGAGAAAGCTGAGCTTTTGAAGAAGGCGTTCGACGGCGAGATCATAGAATAGAACTGATGGCTCTCAAAGGAGGCAGTATGCAGTTTCCTGGTGGCATGAAAGAGGCGATGAAGCAAGTCAAAAAAATGCAAGAACTGATCGAGCAAAAGCAGCAAGAACTTGCGAACTTGCGGGTTGAGGCATCGTCGGGTGGAGGCATGGTGAAGGTCATCGCCAACGGCAGAGAAGAGATCGTAGATATAGAAATCTCTCAAGAAGTCGTTGATCCCAACGATGTCGCTATGCTTGAGGACTTAATTCTCGCGGCGATCAAGGAGGCGCAGGCGAAATCGAAGGAGTTGGCGCAGCGCGAGATGGCCAGCGTTATGGGACAATTAGGGCTGCCCAACATTCCAGGATTGGGTTTCTAAGATGGACAAGTACCCTGAACCGTTAGAGAATCTCATAAAAGAGTTTCAGAAGCTGCCGAGCATCGGGCGCAAGACCGCCGAGCGCTTGGCGTTCTATCTGCTCAGCCAGCCCCCTGAAGAATTAGAGGCGCTCAGCCAAGCCGTCGCGCACGTCAAAGAGAAGATCCGCACGTGCCAAGAGTGCTTTAATTTTACAGAGATCGAGAACGAGCTCTGCGAGATCTGCCGAGACCCCAAGCGAGACACTTCTGTCATCTGTGTCGTCAGCCATCCTCAGGAGCTTTTAAAATTAGAGAGGACCCGCGAGTATCGCGGTTTATATCACGTCTTGGGAGGGCTGCTCTCCCCCGTCAACGGCATCGGCCCAGAGCAGCTCCACATCGAAGAGCTTTTAGTGCGCTTGAGCAAACGGAAGATCCAAGAGGTGATCCTTGCCCTCGACCCGAAAGTCGAGGGCGAAGCGACTGCGATGTATTTGGCTCGAAAGATTAAGCCCTTGGGGATTACCATTACTCAGATTGCGCATGGGGTTCCGGTGGGGCGCGACTTGGAGTTCGCTGACGAGGTGACCCTGTCGCGGGCGCTGGCGGGGCGGGTGCAGCTGTAACTAATATTAAAAAAATTGGAGGAGCGATGAAAGCCATCGTCATTCGTGAACACGGCGGACCGGAAAAGCTCAAGCTTGAGGAGATCCCCACTCCAAAGATTTCTGATACAGAAGTGCTGGTGCGTGTGAAGGCCTGTGCGCTCAACCACTTGGATATCTGGGTGCGACGCGGCATCCCCGGCATCGAGCCCCCTCATATCCCTGGGGCCGACGTCGCCGGCGTCGTCGAGGAAGTCGGCGCAGCAGTCAAAGGGATCACAGTCGGGGAGCGCGTCGTACTCAACCCCAACTTAAATTGCGGGGAGTGCGAGTACTGCCAGATGGGCGAAGACAGCCTCTGCGTGAACTATGGGATCTTGGGAGAACACGCCCCCGGCGGTTACGCGGAGTTCGTCAAGGTTCCCGCGCGCAATGTCATAAAGATCCCCGATCACGTCTCGTTTGACGAGGCCGCAGCGGTGCCGTTGGTCTTCATGACGGCGTGGCGCATGGTCGTCACGCGAGCGAAAGTCAGGCCCGGCGAGGATGTCTTAGTCTTAGCAGCGGGCAGCGGCGTGGGCAGCGCGGCCATTCAGATCGCTAAGCTGTGCGGCGCGCGGGTCATCGCGACCGCAAGCACTGATGAGAAGCTCGCCAAGGCCAAAGAGCTGGGAGCTGATATTGTGATCAACTACGCGAAGACGGATTTCGACAAAGAAGTCTGGAAGATCACCAACAAGCGGGGGGTAGATGTCGTTATCGAGAGTGTGGGGCAGGCGACCTGGGCCAAGAGCTTGCGGGCGCTGGCGCGCAACGGGCGCTTGGTGACGTGCGGCGCTACGACAGGGCCGTTGGGCGAGACCGATATTCGCTTGGTCTTCTGGAGGCAGTTACAGATCTTTGGTTCGACGATGGGGACACGCCGCGAGCTCCAGACAGTACTGAGCTTAGTCTGGGCAGGCAAGCTCCGTCCGGTCATCGCTGGGGCGTTCCCTTTAGCTAAGGCGGCTGAAGCTCAAGAGATGCTCGAAAAGCGTGAACAGTTCGGGAAGTTGCTCTTGCACCCCTAGGGGGATACAATAGAGAGGGGCGACCGTCCGATCGTCGCCCCTCCTTATCTAGCCCTCGACAAGGGGTGGAGAGCTTTGTCGAGGGCTGCTCTCTTACTTCTTCTTGGCCGTCTTCTTCTTGGCCGTCTTCTTCTTGGTGTTAGTGGCTTTCTTCTTTGCCGGCATTGTTTGTCACCTCCTCTTCTGCGTAATGGAGATAGAGTGACGATTCATGGATGTATTCGAGTGCAGATCCGGTGGAGTTTGCTTGTGTGAGTTGGTTCAGTGGTGCTTTGAGAGAAGAGAAGGTGACAGGGCATCATCGGTGGTGCCTTCCCACAAAGAGGCGGCTGAAGAGAGCTCTTCTTGTTCTCTACAGCTTTTTCTGCTACCCCTTTCATCTGTTCGATGCACCACCGTTTCTGAGTTATCCAACGTGAGTATAGAGCAAAAATTTTTTTATGTCAAGAGGGGCACCGTGTGATCTTAGTCACTCCTCACGATGGACATGAGCTCCCTCGGGTGCTCATGTGATGGTCTTTTGCCCTTCTGTTCAGAAAAATGTCGCCATCTTCCTCTCGCGTGTAACGGCTACACTTGATCGCTGCTGAGGGGAGGGGTAGACTATCACGATGCACAACGACGGGGGGAGATGAGAAGGGAGGCGATCATGAAGAAACTCGCTTTCTTGCTGCTGTTGCCCCTTGTAAGCATGGGGTGGTCGCCGTCGGCACCATCGGTGGGTGAGCTCATCGAGGTCTCTTTCACTGACCCTCTTGCTGGCCTTCCGCGGATGGATCACCCTAGAGAGCAGGCCAACGGTGTGGACAGCGCTCTTGTCGCCCTCATTGATTCAGCAAAAAGAACTCTTGATGCGGCCGTGTACCGTCTGGCATACCAGCCCGTTATCGAGGCTCTCAGGCGCGCCTGCACCCGAGATGTCACTGTGCGTGTCGTCACCGATCAATCGTCAGTCGAGGAGTTTTCCGCTGAGTACAGCCAGCTTCAAAGTCTGCCGTGCGTGACGCTCAAGACCGATGTCACCGCTGATGCTCGCGAGCGCTTCGAGCACACTATGCACCATAAGTTTGCCGTCATTGATGGCGCTGTAGTCTGGACGGGCTCGCTCAACTGGGTTGACAGAGAATTTTTCTTCGACGCTAATAGCACGCTCATCATCCGCGATGAGCGTCTCGCCCGGGTCTTCACGACGGAGTTCGAAGAGATGTTTCTCAAAGATCGGTTCGGGCAACAGAAATTTGACGGCAAGGTCTTCACGCAGTTGCGCACTTATACTATTGGTTCCGCGACGGTTGGGGTCTATTTTACCCCCAGCGGTGCGCCTCAGAAGATCGTGCGCGATGCGATCCGCGCCGCGCAACGGTCTATTAAGATCGCGATGTTCTACTTCACCGACGATCTCTTGATGGCTGAACTAGCAGCAGCTCACACCCGAGGTGTGCAGATAGACGCCGTCTGGGACTTTCGCGGCTGGGAGCGCTTTGAAGATTCTGAGATAGACGATGCGCTCCATCTGGGGATCGGTGTCGTGGACGCCCTGCCGGGGCTGGTGCATCATAAGTTTGCCGTCATTGACGACAAGCTTGTGATCGTCGGCTCGACCAATTGGTCAGATAGCGGGCTGTTCAACAACGACGAGAATCTCTTGGTGATAGAAAGCCCTGAGCTGGCAGCTCAGTTTTCTCAGCACTTTGAGCGCCTCAGGCAGGACGCCTCTCGGTACGATCAAACGCCGACGCTCCCGCCGCGTGTGACCGTGCGTCATTACAATACCCAAGACGTACTCGCACGAATAGAATGGCGACCCCACCTGAGCCGCCCCGTAGATTTTTATGAACTGTGCCGAGCCAAGGAATCTTTCGGTCCGTGCGAACGCGTCTACTCACAGATTCCCGCCCGTCATCGCTATTTTGTGGACGAATCCGTCCAGCCTGGGCAACGATGGTTCTACCGCATGCGCGGGTTTGTGAATAATCAGTTCACAGAATGGTCAAACGAATTTGTGCTCACGGTGCAAACGCCGTTCTGCCCCATCGCTGAGGTGCGCGAGGAGTGCGATTGCGACGACATGATAGATAACGATGGGGATCGCTTCTCAGATTGTGACGATCTAGACTGCAAGGCCGCGACGAAGTGTCTTGGCCCGCAGTGGCGCCAGAACACCCGCGAGCGTGTCGTGCTGGGACTGACCCCCCGCCACGATCTTGAAGAGCACCCCGAACGCTATCTGGAGAAATTAGTCACAACGGAGTTCACCGTCGTCGCCACGACGGCGTCAGGGAGCGTTATCCGCGTTCAGTCCGATAGGGATTTCTCTACTCATCTGTCGGTGATCATCTTCAGAAGCTATGAACCGCGCTTTCGCGGCCTGGGGATCGATCCTGCGTCGTTCTACACCAAAAAGAAGATCCGCGTGACCGGGGAGTTTTCTCAGTATCAAGGGCAACCGCAGATCATCGTGCGGTCTCCTTGGCAGATCGAGCTGGTGCAATGAGCTACTCTGTCGCTGAAGTTGCTGTTCCACTCGCGGTCGAGCAGACGTTCGATTATACAATCCCTCAGAGATTGCGCGACCAGATCAAAATAGGGCAAAGGGTGCTCGTGCCGTTTCGCGAGCGCGAGAGCATTGAAGCCTTCGTTGTTGCCCTCAAAGAAAGAAGCCCTTTTGAGAGCCGCTTGCGCGAGGTCA
>JBEPZC010000061.1:0-6378 GCA_041641035.1 Candidatus Bipolaricaulota bacterium | reverse complement strand
GGGTCAGGGAGAAGACCTGCTTGACCAACTGCACGAACTTGGGGTATGGTAGCATATCGTAAGGACCTAAAGATGTCAGTCCCCAAGACTATTGACTTCGCTCCGTGTCAGTGATACACTCATCGTGTGTGATGAGGAGATTTTGCACTGTATCTGTGCTCGTCCTGTGGCTGGCAGCAGGTACGCAAGCTCAGCTCAAAAACTTCAACGATTGGGCACCAGACTGGTCGCCTGATGGAACGAGAATCGTCTTCGTCTCCGACCGACACGGCAACTCGGAGATCTATCTGCTCACGCTGACGCCGGTCACCGCTCTCAAGCGCCTCACAGCTCATCCAGGCAGCGACCTGCGCCCGCGCTTCTCCCCCGACGGCACCCAGATCGTCTTCTATTCGAGCCGTGACGGCAATTATGAGATCTATCTGATGAACGCCGACGGCTCCCAGGTCAGGCGGCTCACGGAGCACGGGGCTACTGACTGGGACCCTTCATGGACTCCCGATGGCAAGATCGTCTTCGAGTCGTATCGCGATGGGTGGCCCGATCTCTATCTGCTCGACCCGCTCACAGGCTCTACAGAAAGACTGACCCAGGACCCCTGGCGCGAGGCCTTCCCCGTATGCACACGCGACAAGATCGTCTTCTCGTCCTATCGTGAGGGCAGCTGGGATCTATATGCCATGCGTCCGGGCGGCTTGGTGCGCTACAAATTGACAGACAGCAATGGCATCTATCGCTTCCCCGCGTGGTCACGTGATGGAAGATTTCTCGCGTTTGAAGCCGTCCACGGCGATGAATCTGACATCGCGCGGCTCGACGCGGACGGGCGCAATCTCACCTGGCTCACTCACGACATCTACCGGGATTCGTATCCCTCGTTCTCTCCCGATGGCAGGCGCATCGTCTACACTAGTGTCCGAAACGGCTATCAGCGACTGGTCATCAAGGACGTTCTCCCGTAAAATAGAGCAATCCCCAGAGCGACACCGCTCTTAGAAAGGTCTTCAGAAATGGTCAACGAGGTCAAGGCCGTCATCCGCGCTCATGCGCGCTTTGGCATTCTCTCGCATATCGGCCCGGAGGGCGATGCCATCGGCAGCGAGCTGGCCCTCAAGTTTATGCTGGAGCAACTGGGCAAGGAAGCGTGGGTTGCCAATCGCGATCTTGTGCCGCCTAGCTTACAATTTCTGCCCGGCGCCGACGAGATGCTCCATCCCTCTCAGCTCCGCAGTGACGAGATCGAAGTGTGGTGCGTCGTGGACTGCGGAGACTTGAGCCGCGTCGGCGAAGACGCCCTAAAACTCTTTCACGAGGGCCAAATCATTCTGAATATAGACCATCATCATCGCGACAACCCCAGATTTGGCCATATCAACTTCGTCAAAGAAGCCGCTTCGACAACCCAATTGCTCTATGAGCTGGCGCCCGTGCTCCCCGTCGAGATCACCCCGCAGATCGCGACGTGTTTATATACGGGCATCATCGCAGATACAGATTCTTTTCGCAATTCTAACGTCACCCGCGAGGTGCTGGAGATGGCAGCCCAGCTCTTATCGTATGGGGTGGATACGCGCAAGATCGCGATCAATCTCTACGAGCGCCGCAGCTTGGATGAGCTCCATCTGTTAGGCTATGTCCTGCAAAATGCTCAAGTCACCAACGGCATCATTTGGAGCGCTATCCCCAAGTCGGTCTTCCACAAGACGAACACGTCAGTCACAGATACGGAACGGCTCGTCGAAGAGTTGCGCAGCGTGGAGGGCATCGAAGTTGCTGTGCTCTTCAAAGAATTAGAGAACGGGAAGATCAAAGTGAGTCTGCGTTCCAAGGGGCAGGTGACTGTCAACACTGTGGCGCGGGCATTTGGCGGAGGAGGCCATGAGCAAGCCGCCGGGTGTGTCATCCCCGGCGATCTTGCGGAAGTCCAAGAGCGCGTACTGGATGAGCTGCAGCGCCATCTCTCGTTCAAGAAATCTTCAGGATGGCTCTCGTGACGTTGAAAGCATTTCGTCCTAAGCAGCGCACAGCCGTGACGCTGGGGACGTTCGACGGGGTGCATCGCGGCCACCGTGCCCTTCTTGAGCGCACTGCGCAGTGGGCACGAGAGCATAAGGCGCTTAGCGTGGCGTTCGTCTTCACCCAACCCCCCGCAAACTATAGGGGCACCCCCAAGCCCCTCTTGCTCCCCGTTGCCAAAAGACTCGAGCGCATCTCCCAGATTGTAGATCACACGCTCGCCGTAGAATTCCCCGAAGTCGGCTCGATGGAGGCCGAAGAGTTTGTCAGAAAGATCTTGACGGAGCAGCTCCAGATGGCCCATATCGTCATCGGGCCGGACGCGCGCTTTGGCAAGGATCGTCAAGGGGACAGTGCGCTCCTGAAGCAGCTTGGAAGGGAGTTGGGATTTTCGGTCGAGGTCGTCCCGCCCATCACAGCAAGTCGAAAGATCATCAGCTCGACAGCGATCCGTAATAGTTTGCTTGCGGGACGGCTTGAAGAAGCTCGTGAGATGCTCGGCTATGCGCCGACGCTGTGGGGCACGGTCGTGCACGGTGATGGGCGTGGGCGAAGGCTCGGCTATCCCACGGCAAACTTGGCGTTGGAGCCGAACGTGCTCGTGCCCGCGGCGGGGGTCTACGCTGTGCAGGTGGGCGTCAAGAACTCTCAGCGCGAGGGCGTGCTCTACATTGGGAGCCGCTCTACCTTCGCTGATGCCAGCCCCAGCATTGAAGTCCATCTCTTCGACACCGAGGAGGAGCTATATGGGGTTGAGCTGGAGGTCAAGCTGCTCAAGCGTCTGCGGGATGATCAGCGCTTTGAGAGTTTAGAAGCTCTCAAAGAGCAGATTGGGAAAGATATTGACGCAGCGCGCGCGGCTTTGCAGGCTTAAAGCGTTCACGGTGTGCTTCATCCCCTCAGCGCAGCAGTGTCTGCTAGGGAGAAAGCGCGCCTATGTCGGCTGCTCCTCCAGCACCTCGGCGCCGATCTGCTTCAGGGTTTCGCGGATCTTGTAGTTAAGGGTCTCCTTCTTGATAGAACCCCTGGCCTCCAGCATCACCTCTACGACCAGGTCGGCCCCGTCATTCCGCAACGGCCCGATCACCCCTTGCATGAAATAGAAGAGTTTGTCCCAGGGGATGCGGGCACGTAGGCGATAGCCCTCCGCCAATGTGGGGGGGGAGGAGGATACGCTGCCCTCTCGGCTTGGCGTCGCCGTGGCTTCGCTGGGCACCGAGGAGTCAGCCTCTGACGTGACGGCTTCTGGCATGGCTGCCGATGGTGCAGGCACCGCTTCTGGGCGCAGCAAAATCGCTTCTTCCTCTCTTACCGTTGGGGGCAGCGGCTCTCTGCTGAAATACACCTTCTCGCCCAGGCGCAGCCCGAAGACACCTTCGCGCACACCCTGTTCCACTGCCTGCCAGACCACCTCCTCAGAGTCCAGGATGGGGAGATGCGAATACTTGAGAAATGCCTCCAGGATGTCTCGCACCGGCTTTTCCTTCTCGCCCTCCGCTAGCGCCTTGCTCAGCAGAAAATGCGGGCTGATCCGTTCTGCCAGCAGGTCCTGATCGCGCAAGTAGTTTCGCACACGGGCCGCCAGGGAAATCCGCTCACCCGAGGTGGGGAGGCCCAGGTCGTGCCACTCGCTGTCCTTTTCGCCCGCTCGGGCCAGATGGCGGTAGACCGAGAGCAGCCGGAAGCCTATATTCCCTTCGGCATTCTTCAGATTGTTCTCCAAGGTGCGCTGGTTCTCCTCGCTCAGTTGGCGCTTGAGCGCCTTGTCACCCTGGATGGAGCGCAGGGCCAGGAAGCGTTTCACCTGCACCTTCAGCTCCGTCCATTCTCTCTCATCAGGTGCCAGCACCAGCAGCGTATTCCGATAGACGCGATAAGTCTGGCCAACCTTTGTGAGCAACTCCGCCACAAAGGCTGGTGCGCGACCTCCGGGGTGGAGATATTCCGGGCCCAGGATGGCGAGCTTCAGATCCTTCGTATCGGGCACGTCTCCAGGTGTGCTTGGCCACAGCGTCACGGACATCTCCCGTCCGGCCAGCTTTTCCAGCCGCGCCCGGATTTCCTCCTGCACCTGCTCCTCTTTGACCACCTCCTCCCGTTCAACGATGATGCGGTTCAGGTTCGGCTGGCTGCGGAAGGCGTAAAGCCCTCCTTCAACATGCAAATACCACAGCTCAGCTTCCAGACGGCGAAGGGTGTCTCCAACGATCGCCGGCTGCAGATCCTCTTGGAGAACCGCCAACCTCAGGCGTTGTTCACTCACCCCCTGTTTCTCTCCAGCGCTGAAGGAGCCGAAGAAGATGCTTGTGGCCAACCCCTGGGCGACGCCGAAACGGGCGTACTCAGACCCCATCTCCTGATCCAATTTCTGCGCCTTCGCGTTGGCGCCGGCGATGTCAGAGGCAATCACCCCCTCATACTCGTTGCCGATGTGCTTGAGAAATTCTCGGCGGATGGCAGGGTGGGCCAGATTCAGATGGGCTGGCTGGATGAGGGGCGCCCGGTGAGACCTCCGGTACAGGTCGCCGACCACCTCGGCCAGCAGACGCAACACCCCCCGGGTGCGCTGAAAGGTGGAATAGGTGCTCCAGCGCTCAAAGAGGAAGTTAATCACGTCCGGATGGAAGGGATAGGCACGGGCCATCTTGTCCCGATAGGCAGGCTCCCTCACCTCTCGCGGAAGAAGGTCTTCGCCGAGTTTGTTGTAGAACTCCCAATACGCGTTGGCGACCTGTCGCATCTTGCGTTCCTCTGGCAGCGTGTCAAAAAGCCGCCGGCGAATGACCTCGTACACCTCCTCGCCCTCTACCGGCGTGTAGATGGCCTCCACTCGGCCGAAGATGCGCTGGAGTTCGGAGAGCCGCCGCTCCCCCTCCTCGCCATAGGGCGCGCTGGAGGGCAGGGTCACCACCAGGGCACAGCGTGGCAGCACCTTCACTGTCTCGGTCAGTTCTTGGAAAAACGCCTGCACTTGGTCGGCGAAGTCTTTGCCTTTCACCACATACTGGGCGATCTCGTCCATCAGGATCAGGGTAGGCTGGTCGCCCAGGATCTGGTGTAACAGCTCTTTGCCCGGCGCGCGGCGCTTTTGGTCATGCTCCTGAACCAGCTTGTAGCAGCCCAATTGATAGGCGATCTCGCCCCACGGGGTGCGTCCCTTCAGCGGGTCAGCCACAGTGCCCACAAAGGAGACCACTCGCACGTCGGGGAGGCTGTCTACCCCTGCGCGGCGCATCACTTCCTGACACAGGTCTGTGGCTTGCACCTCCTCAGGCGCACGAAACAGATGATACAGGGCGATCAAACTGTGGGTCTTGCCGCCGCCAAAGGGGGTCTGAATCTGGATGACCGGTTCGCCGAAACCCTTGCCGCAGAGTCGGGCCAGCACCGCTGCCACCAGTTGCACCAGTCCATGGGTGGGGTAAGTTTTGGTGAAGAAGGTTCTGGCGTCGCGATACTCCAGCGGCCCACGATCGGCCACGACGTCAGAGAGGTCGGCAGCAAATACGGACTCATCGAACTTCCCCTTGCGGATGTCCACATGGGGTACGGCTAACTCAATCCACGGTTGCAGCATGATCATTCCTCCTTCGTGCTCATGGCGAGTTTACCACTATAAAAGCCTCCTCCCGAGGGGCAGGCTCTTTCGGCGGTAGAGCAGCCCCTGCAGTGCCTGGCGCTCTTTATCTCCCTCGGGCAACACGTCGCTGATGGCTTGCGCCACCTGCCAGAAGGCCTCGTTGCCCCCGTAGGTCTCGGCGAGGTGTTCCCCTAGCTCTCGAAGGCGGTTCTCCTCCCACAGCGTCAGTGCCCGGTGCAGCGCATCCACCATGGTGGGGAAGTCTTCCCGCCGGGCAAAGCGGCTGTCCTTCGCCCGCTCACGGTAGGAGCGCACGCGCACGAACTCCTTCTGCTTCTCCACTAGGCCGCCGGGGTCCCAGTGCGCGGTGATCTCGATCCCCAGACCACCGGCCAGTTTGCGCGCCTCGTCAAAGGGCGCCCGGGCATACCCATACGTCCAGCGCCAGAGGAGGTAGAAACGGGTGAGCGGATCAATCCCGCCGACGGGCGCCCCGTCCTGCAGAATCCGCTCCAGCGCGAACTCGGTCACCACTCGGCGCACGTACTCCAGGAGTTCGTTCACCGAGACCTGTTCGCCCGAGGCCTTTCTCACTTGGGCATAGCGGCCAAAGACCTCCACCGCCGGGCCGATGGCGCTCATGAAGAAGTCCGCACCGCGGATGCCCGCCTCCCAGAAGTGGGCCAGTTTCCGCCGCACGCGCTCGCCGATCTCCTGCCGCACCAGCACGAATTCGCCCACCTCCTGCGTCGTCCGCTTGCGGCAGACCATGTAGATGGAGG
>JBEPZC010000060.1:1889-6442 GCA_041641035.1 Candidatus Bipolaricaulota bacterium | reverse complement strand
TGGGATTTGCTCATCGGCGCAGACGGCCTCTGCGGCTTCTAACGTGAACCCACCAGCAAAAGCCGAGAGCCTTCGAAAGAGCATGCGCTCTCGATCGTTCAAAAGCTCATAGCTCCAGTCCATCATGGCGCGCAGGGTCTGCTGTCTGGGCAAGGCGGTGCGGCTTCCCCCAGTCAGGAGCCGAAAGCGATCGTCCAAGCGCGCCGCGATCTGCTCCACCGAGAGCACTCTGACGCGCGCTGCGGCCAGCTCAATCGCCAAGGGGATGCCATCGAGCCGCCGACAGATCTGTACGATAGCTCCAATGTTGTCCGGGGTGACGCGAAAGTCCGAAGAGGCGGCTTCGGCGCGCTCAATGAAGAGCCGTACGGCTTCATAGTCAGTAATGCGCGCCAGGGAGTTTTCGTGAAGAAGCTCATGGGGCTGGGGCAGCGACAGCGACGGCACCCGCCATGCGACCTCACCAGCGATGCCCAGTGCCTCACGGCTCGTTGCCAAAATCCGTAGAGACGTACAAGTTTTCAGGAGGGTTTCAGCAAGCTGGGCACACGCCCCGACGACATGCTCGCAGTTGTCCAGAATCAGCAAGAGCGTGCGAGATCTGATCGCTTCGGCTAACGTGGTCAGCGTCGGCTGCCCAGGCTTCTCGTGAACTCCTAACGTTGCCGCAACCGTGCTGGGAACGAGCGTCGGATCGGTGAGGACTGATAGATCAACAAACCAGACGCCGTCGGGATAGTCTTCTAGGAGATCGGCCGCGACTTGGAGGGCTAAGCGGGTCTTGCCGCAGCCGCCAGAACCGGTGAGCGTGAGCAGCCGTGTCTGCCGCAAGAGCTCTTTGACTTCTTTCATCTCGCGCTCTCGCCCGATAAAGCTCGTCAACTGAATGGGCAGATTGTTGGGTACAGCGTTGAGCGTGCGGAGCGAAGAGAACTCTGTGAGCAACTCAGGGTGAACAACTTGAAAGATATGCTCAGGGCGCTGAAGGTCCTTGAGACGGTGCTGTCCCAGCGAGCGCAGCGAGACCCCTTGCGGAAGTCCATCGCGGACAAGCTCTTCCGTAGCAGCTGAGAGCAAGATCTGGCCGCCGTGGGCTGCGCTGAGCAAGCGAGCGCAACGATTGAGCGTAGGGCCGAAGTAATCCCCCTCACGCACTTCAGCTGCACCGGTATGCAGCGCCATGCGCACCCGCAGCGAGCCCAGCTCACCCCACGAGTGACGCATAAGTTCTTTCTGGGCTTCTATCGCAGCGTTGAGGGCATCGAGGGCCGTATCGAATGCAGCATAAACAGCATCGCCCCACAGTTTAAACACATAGCCCTTGTGGGCTTCGATCACTCTGCGGAGCAGCGTGTTATGGTGAGCCAGCGCTGCCGACATCGCTTCAGGGTGCTGCTCCCATAACTGTGAGCTCCCCTCGATATCAGTGAAGAGAAACGTGACAGTCCCTGCTGGTAGTTCCATGAGGCTCCTATCGGAGATGTGATGGAGAGTCTAGCTGGCTGGGAGAGGAGGATTCGAACCCCCACAAGCAGGTCCAGAGCCTGCTGTCCTACCGTTAGACGATCTCCCACCGTGGTGTTATGATAGCGCAGGACGGCTCTATTGTCAAGCCCTTGCTTGACAGCGCTCCCCTTCTTCGATTACCCTAAAGCATGATCTGCAGCATGACCGGCTATGGCCACGCCCAATGCCACAGCCCTACTGAAACAATCACTGTCTCCGTGAAGACCCTCAACCACAAGTATCTCGATCTGAAAATCTCAGGACTGGAAGCTCATCCTGAGCTTGAGCTCAAAGTCCAGCAGAGAGTCGGGCAGGTCTTTTCGCGTGGGCACATCGAAGTGCACATTAAGATTGAGCGTCACGGCCTAGCGCCCCTGGCGATCAATACCGAGATTGCTCGTGCTTACGCGGCAGCCCTCCACAAGCTCGCCCAGGACTTACAGCTCGAAGAAAGCCGCCTCTCCCTCGACACCCTTGTGAAGCTAGAGGGCGTCTTACAGCGCGCTGAAGAACCGCAACAGGAGCTGTGGGAGCGCATCGAGCCTGCGTTGAGAGAAGCTCTCTCGCAAGCCCACGCAAGCCGTGCGCGCGAGGGCCAGCTTCTTGCGGAAGAGCTGCTGCAGATTCTATCGCTTGTGGAGCGCAAGCTTGCTGAGATCGAGCAGATCGCCCCGTCTGTGAAGAGCCTGTACAAAGAGCGTCTGCGGGAGCGCGTGCGCGAGCTGACCGAGAACACCATCGAGCTTGACGAGGGACGGCTGGAGATGGAGGTGGCCCTCTTTGCCGAACGCGCGGATATCACTGAAGAGATCGCGCGGATGAAGATACACCTGCACGCTGCCCGCCAGGCGATAGCCGGGCCGGAGCCTGCAGGACGGCTCCTCGATTTTTTAGCCCAAGAGCTGGCTCGCGAAGCCAACACCATCTCCGCCAAGGCCAAAGACGCTCAAATCACCTCATGCGTTCTGGAGATGAAGTCTCTCATTGAAAAATTCCGCGAGCAGATACGCAACGTCGAGTGACCCCATGACAGACAGAAAAAAGAAGCAGGGGGTCTTCTTTGTCATCTGTGGCCCATCGGGGGCAGGCAAAACCACCCTGGTGAGCCGCGTGCGCAAGCGCCTCTCTGAGTTGGTCTATGTGCCGTCGTACACCAGCCGGCCCCCCAGAAGCCCTCACGAACTGAAGGCCGGGCGCTATCGCTTTATCTCCAAAGCAGAGTTTGAGCGCCGTATTCGTCAGGGCGAATTCCTCGAATACGCGCTCTACGCGGGGAACTATTACGGTACACCACGCTCGGAGGTGCAAACGCTCTTGCAGGCTGGGCACGCCGTGATCAAAGAGGCTGATGTCCAAGGGCTGCGTCAATTGCGTCGCCGCCGTTTGAAGGGGCGACTCGTGGCGATCTTCATTCTGCCACCGTCACTGAAGGAGCTTGAGCATCGCTTAGATAAGCGTGCCACCGAGAGCAGCGCCGCACGCCGCAAGCGTCTCGCAGCTGTTTTAGACGAGCTGGGCGCGCTCGAGCTGTTTGACTATATCGTGGTCAACCGTCGCGTGACCGACAGCGTTGCCCGACTGATCGCGATCATCCGCGCTGAATGCCCTCTCTGACACATGACTTGACTTTCCCTACCCCGGTCGGGTACAATACACTGCCTCACGTGGGATAGAGTATCCCACGTGAGGGAAAGATAAAAATTTTTAGAAAATTTATGGAGGTACCATGCGTTCTCTCATCATCTGTGTGGGGCTGCTTCTGTTGGGTCTAGGCTCTCTTGAGAGCTGGGCAGCACCACTGAGCGGGAGATGGGAGGCACGACTCCTGCTCATCGCAGACGGCCCCCAGCCCAAGATCGCTCAGCCTCCCTTCGCTTTCGACAGCTTGCTCCAGCTCGATCTCAGGGTGAGTGGGTTTCATATCAGATCGCTCACAACAATGAGCACCGTTGGGGTCGAAGTCCAGCTTCTGCAGCTGGATGCGACACTTGGCGCGCTCACGCTGCAAGATCTCTTTCTCTTCTCGCGCAATATCGTCGAAGCTGATCAAAACTATCAGATCAGGTTTGTACGGCCCGATCCCGGTGGGGTCACCGGGCAATATATCCCCATCTTCTATAAAGATTTAGTGACCCCCTACGCCCAGCTTGCACGGCTCCTTGGGCCGACGCTCACAGGATCTGTGACGTTGCGCAAGAAGATTGTAGAAGCCCAGCTTAGTATAGGCGGGCTGACGGTCAGGACCGTCGGACTTTTTGCGAACTTCGGTTCGGCTATGGCCCCTCAATGGGAAGTTGGCGCTCTCGTGACGGTAAGCGGCCAGACGGTGTCAGGGGTGACCGTGCGTTCGGAGACGTATATTGGGGCGCGGCGCGGCTTTGAGTGCGTTGGAGAGTGCGTCCCTGAGCTGCAATTCTTTCACGGGCGCGTCGTGCCGGGATTGGATTTCGAGTACGAGCGCCTCATCGTGAGCGATATCAAACTGTGGGGTATGACGATCAATATTGACGCTGCTGCGAATTTCAATATTGCCGAAGGCCCTATGGGGATTGAGTATCTTCAGATGACAAGCTCGGGGCGCGTTGAGCCGCTGGCGCTCGATCTGACCGATATTCTCTATTTCAACTCAGACTTAGTGCTCAGCTCGCACACTGTCATTACGAGCTGGTCGGTGGGCGATCTCTTCGTCACGGCGATTTGGACGGATGCCCTCGGAGGTATTACTTTTGCGCTGCGCGAGTTCATCACCAGCTTTTCGCTCGCGGGCTTCAGCATCACGAGCGACCTCTTCACATGCGCCAGCGCGCCGGGCTGCTTTGGCCTTGACCCCATCTACCAGCACGACGTGCAGATCTCCTTCGAGACCGGCCCATGGAAGCTTGAGACGCTCTTCGTCTTTTTGGGGTTGCTCAAGCCCTTGGATAAGTTTGTGCTCACGATCTCGTATGCGGACAAAAGCTGGGGCTGGCGCGCCGGCACGGCGATCCAGCCCTCTGGCCTCACAGTCCAAGAATTTTCCGTCAATCTGGGCTTTTAAGGGCGACAGT
>JBEPZC010000060.1:0-1789 GCA_041641035.1 Candidatus Bipolaricaulota bacterium | reverse complement strand
CCCACACCGCCGGCCCACTCGCCCACAGCACTGCCACGCTCACAAGAAGGACTACCGCCGTGCGCATAGTACCTACCTCCTGAGCCATACTATAGCATTTCAGATTACATGAGAGCAAATCTGCAAAAGGGCTTTCACCTGTTTTTCACCCCGTTAGTACAGACCTGTCACGCCCACAGTCCTATAATCTTGAGCACCAAGATCAGAAGAAACCAAGGAGGTTTCTATGATGCGAAAGGCTGCTGTAGTGGTGGTCTTCTTGTTCGCCCTCACAGGGATCTTCTCGTACGGCCAGCAAGGGCTGAAGCCAAGTGTGACGTTGACGCTTTCTGGTGATGTCGTAGCGTTGGCATCGTGCGCTGGCGGCAGCGGACTCGTCGCAGCGAGCAAGTCCGAAGGGAGCACAACTCTCCAGGTCATCAACACGTTCTCAAAGGAGATCGTCGCGAGCGTGCGCGTCTCTGGAGCCACCCCTAGCGCCCTCGCTGTCAATCGCGACTGCACTACAGCGTTTCTCGCTGACGCTTCAGCTGACAAAGTCTTCGTCATTACAATGCCCACGGGAGCTATCCGAGCTGAAATCGCCGTGGGGACTCAGCCCGTTGCGCTCGCCCGCGCTGCGCATAACGCCGATCTCTATGTTGTCAACGCCGGCGACGGCTCGATCTCGGTCATCGACACGCAGACAAATACAATGAAAGCGACGGTCAAGGTCGGCACGCAGCCCAGTGCCATCGCGCTCTACAGCCTCGGCGCTCATAACCGGGCGTTCGTCACCAACAAGGGCAGCAACACTATCAGTATTCTTGATATTAACGACGATCCGGCCAACGAGAACCGCTACAAGGTGATCGCAACAGTGCCGACCGGCCCACAGCCCAGCGCCATTGCCACGACCGTCGGCTCATGGATGGGCGACATGTACGCGTACTTCATCAACCAAGGGGACAGCACGATTAGCCGTGTTATGATTACGCCACCGCACCTTGTGGACTCCACGGTGCCTGCCGGTGGCAAGCCTGCAGCGATCTTCTTAGACCCGGTGCGCTTTTGCGCGTACACGGTCAATTCTGGGGATGGGCAGAGCGCTATCGGCGTTGCGGTGGCACAGCTTATTGCAAGCCCCAATCCAACCATTCCCACAGGGAAGGACCCCTTCCATACGGTGACGACGTACCCGGTGAGCGAGCCTCTTGGAGCCGTCGCGTTCTTCATCCCATTGACAATCCAAGAACGAGTGCCGGGCAACCCAGAGCTGGTCAGTCGCATTCAGCGACAACTGTGGGCAGTCAACACTGCAAAACCACGCGAGCTGAATCTCTATATCGTAGATGGGCTGTGTCCGCAGTTGAGAGGGGATGAGCCGTAACGATCCGTCGTCGCTGGTTGCTCCACCAAGAGAGGGGAGAGGGGGCGTCCTCTCTCCCCTTGAGTTTCACGTCTTGGTTGCAGTCAGGATATTCTCCAGATCGCGCAGTTTGTCTGCTGGCCCGACAGCGCTCAAGCTCAGCCCATCGTGCCCCAAAAGATCGTACGCGATCTCTTGAACCTCGTCAGAAGTCACACGCTCGATCTTCGCGACCAACTCCTCGACCGGCGCGTGAATCCGATAGAGTTCTCCAATCCCTAAACGAACCATGCGAGAGTGACTTGTCTCCAACCCCAGGAGCATGTTCCCCTTGAGCTTCTCTTTTGCTAAGCGCAGTTCACTCTCCGGCACGGGCTCCCTCACCAGACGATCGATCTGTTCTAAGCTGATCTCGACCGTCTGACGGGCGTTCTTGGGCTC
>JBEPZC010000059.1:0-6448 GCA_041641035.1 Candidatus Bipolaricaulota bacterium | reverse complement strand
CGTGACGTTCTCGTTGATGCGGGCGACGACGGCTTCGAGCTTCTTGTTCTCTTTTACTGGGATATTGAGCGTCATGAGTGCTTATCGGTCTTGTGGATGTGTCGGAGGCGCTCCACGCCCTTGATCTCTTCAATGACTCGAGCCACTGCTTGTGGCACGTAGGACCTCCAGGCGTCGCTATGGAGCATGAGCTCACGGATCTTTGTGCCGTCCCACTGGTCGCGCTCAATGTAGGGCAGCGGACGCACGGTGATGCCGCGCTCGGCAAAGAGCTGCTGCACCAAGGAGTTATTGGAGTAGACGATCTCAAACGGCGGGGTCAGACTGCGAATGTGCGCGACGTAGAGCGAGTTGCGCGCGATGTCTTCGATGGGCAAGACATACGTCGTGATCGGGGGTTTTAACTCTTGGAGCGCTTTAGTGATCATCATAATTCTCTCGCCGGCGGTGAAGGGGTCTTTCAGCGTATGGCTCTCTTGGGCTGAGCCGATGGCGATAATTAATTCGTCGATCTCTCTGCTCTCGCAGATCTGTTTAATGACGGCGTGGTGGCCGTTGTGATAGGGCTGGAAGCGTCCAAGAAACAAGCCCCGTCTGATCTTCATGAGTGCCTCCGACTCAGATACTCTTCAAACGCTTGGAAGACCCTTTCAGCGTTGGGCAGACCCTCATCGCCCATCTCAATAATAAGGGCGTCTGGAGCAGTGACGCGAAAGATCCCGTCGTGTCCGGGCTTGAGGACTACGGCTTCGAGTTTGTCGGCGTGAGCGCTTAAGATCTTGTGCGCGGCTTCGAGGGCTGGCTTGAGATACATACACTCGTCGCAATACTCGATAGTGATCGTGGGCTTGAGCATAGCATGAGTATTGTACAGGGCGCATGCTGGCTCGTCCAGCACAGAGCAGTTATAATTACTCCACCGGAGGTGAGACTGTCTATGCTCAAGTACGGCGACCAAGCCCCAGACTTCCAGCTCAAAGGCACTGACGGCAAGATCTATAAGCTCTCAGATTATAAGAATAAAAAAGCCCTCGCGGTCATCTTCAGCTGCAATCATTGCCCGTATGTCAAAGCGTACGAAGATCGGATGATCTCGCTGGCGCGCGAGTACGAGCCCAAGGGCGTGCAGTTTTTGCTCATCAACGCCAACGATCCAACCAAATATCCTGAAGACAGCTTTGACAACATGGTCAAGAGAGCGAAAGAGAAGGGCTATCCCTTCCCATATCTGCACGACGAGACCCAACAGGTTGCCAGAGCCTACGGGGCGCAGCGCACCCCAGAGGTCTTTCTCTTCGACTCAGCGATGAAGCTGCGCTACCACGGCACGATTGACGACAACTACGAAGACCCAACGAAAGTGACCAAGCGCTACTTAAGAGACGCGCTCGACGCCGTGCTCGCCGGCAAAGACCCCGACTTGAAAGATACCCAGCCGGTGGGCTGCACTATTAAATGGAAGTGAAGCGTTTTTCAACAGCCGCCCAGTTGACCACGTTCCACCACGCCTGGACGTAGTCAGCTCGGCGATTCTGATATTTCAGATAATACGCATGCTCCCAGACGTCAATCCCCAAGATGGGGGTCTTGCCCTCCATCAAGGGGCTGTCTTGGTTGGCAGTCGAGTAGACCTCAAGCTGTCTATCAGGAGTAAGCACCAACCACGCCCACCCAGATCCAAACCGCCCCAAAGCCGCTTCCGTAAATTTCTCTTTGAATTTTTCAAAGCTGCCGAAAGTCTTATTAATCGCTTCGGCAATCTTGCCCGAGGGCTGACCGCCAGCATTGGGACCCATGATCTCCCAAAAGAACGAGTGGTTGATATGCCCGCCCCCATGATTGCGTACGGCCGTTCTGATATTCTCCGGAACAACAGCACAGTTGTTGGCCAAGAGCTCTTCTAAACTCTTGTTAGCCAGCTCTGGAGCAGACTCTAGCGCTTTGTTGAGATTATTCACATACGCTGCATGGTGCTTCGTGTGATGGATCTCCATGGTGAGCTTGTCAATGTGCGGTTCCAATGCGTCATACGGGTACGGCAATGGCGGTAACGAGAACGGCATACTCCAGCCTCCTTTCAGTTGTGTTATATTAACAAACGGGGGAGCGAGCGTCCAGTTACAGAGCGAGAGGGGCGTGGCGCTGAGCCCAACGCAGTCCTTCGTCAAACGCTACGAGATTGAGCTCGACTGTCTTGGGTGGGACAAGCTCAGTGATCGCGTGACGCCACTTGTCCTGAGGAAGGTCAAGGAATTGGGAGAGCGCGCCGAGCATGACGGTGTTCGTGAGCGCGGGATTGCCCAGCTGCTGAGCGATCTTCAACCCAGGCACAAGCATCACGGTGCGGGCGCGACGGCGCAGCATCTCTTCTAGAGTGTTGTCGTCGGGATAGGGAGCGAGCTTGAGCGATTCGACGCTGGGCAGAATGCGCTGATCGTTGACAAGAGCCAACCCTTCACTCTTCAGATAGTTCAGATAGCGCAGGGCTTCTAGTTTCTCAAACGCTAATAAAATATCTGCTTCGCCTTCGGGCACGGCGGGCGAGAGCACGTCTTTCCCGTAGCGCACGGTAGAGAAGACCGAGCCGCCCCGCTGAGCCATGCCGTGTACTTCGGATGTCGCTACAGCTAGATCCGCAAGCGTGGCCACCCGCGCAATGATCTGCCCTGCTAACAGAGAGCCTTGACCACCAACCCCTACTACGATGATATTAGTGATTGCGCTCATCGTCTTGTGCTCTGTCGCTGGAGATACGCCGCGACCGCAGCGGCGACCCGCCGCCCCGTGGCGATGCTCTGGGTCACCGTGCCATAGCCGAATGCGACATCCCCACAGGCGAAGACCCCCGGCTGCGACGTCGCCCCCATAAAATTCGCCCGGATCTTGTGATTGAACCTCACTCCGGTCTCTTTGAGAAAATCTAAATCAGCGCGCTCGCCAATAGCAAGAATCACTGTATCTATCTCAACGTGAAACTCGCTGTTGGGGACAGGGATGGGCTGACGACGGCCGTCTTTGCCCAGCGGACCCGGTTGCATCCGCATGAGATCGAGGCCACAGACGCGACCCCCTCTCGCGGTAACCCTGAGAGGGGCCGTCTGAAACTCAAAACGAATCCCTTCTAAGAGCGCCTCGTCGATCTCCTCAGCGATCGCGGGCATCTCTTGGTGTGTGCGCCGATAGTACACGGTCACTTCAGCTCCTAAGCGCTTGGCCGAGCGGGCGCAATCGATCGCTGTATTGCCCCCACCGATGACCGCGACCCTGCGCCCAACTTTCACGTCCTGCCCGCGATTGATGCGCCGCAGGAAATCCACACCGTACAGCAGCCCCTCTCTGACATCGCTTGTCCCCTCCAATGCTAACTCCTGCGGCGCGGAATCCCCAACGGCGATGACCACAGCGTCATAATCCCCCTGCAGCTTTGCGAAGCTCACGTCACGCCCCACGGACACATTGCAGTGGATCTCGACGCCCATCATGAGCAGTCTGTCGATTTCGCGATCTACTATCTCTTTTTGCAAGCGGAACGCGGGGATGCCGTAGCGCATCATGCCGCCGGGTTGCTCAAACGCTTCTAAGACTGTTACGCGAAAGCCGCGCCGTCGCAGATAGAACGCTGCCGACAACCCCGCTGGACCAGCGCCGATAATCACGATCTTCTCTGGGCGCTCCAAAGCAGGCGCAAACTCTGCTCCGGAGAAGTGCTCGATCCCATAGTCGCCCAAAAATCTCTCGACGTCGCGCACGGAGAGCTTAGCCGGATGCCCCAGCGTCGCAAATTCTTTCACGAGATCGGGGTACCGTTCAGCGTAGAGCTTCTCCTGAGGCCACCCCAACGCGTTCACTTCGTGATCACAGGGGTGCGGGCAGACTCGCCCGGCAACCGCTGGGAAGGGGTTGGATCGCAGCAAGACTTTAAAAGCTTCAGCGTAGCGCTTCTGGTGCACGAGCTCCAAGACCTGGGGAATGTCAATCCCGGCGTTGCAGTCAGCGCACACTTGCTGACAATGGGTGCACGCGATACACAGCAACTTATTTATCTCAATATGCCCATTTTGAATCTCTATAGCGGGGCAGCCCAACTCCGTGCAGGCGAAGCACTCCGTGCACTTTGTGTGATCCACCGAGACGATCTCGCCGAAGCGGCGCTTCTCTTTGAGCACGCAGGGCGCATCCGCGATGATCACTGACGGCTCTCTCCGATGGAGGGCGGCGTCAACAGTACGCCAAGCGGCCAACAGATCATAGGGGTTGACGCGCTGCACCTGCGTAATCCCCAAGCCTTTGGCAAGGGATTCGATCTCGATGACGTGTGTCGGCTCGCCCTTGATAGTGCGCCCTGTGCCAGGGTGCTCCTGATGGCCGGTCATGGCCGTCGTGTGATTATCTAAAATGATAGTCACGGTCTGGCCGCCGTTATAGAGAATATCTATCAGGGCGGGGACGCCGGAGTGATAGAACGTCGAGTCGCCGATGACCGCAACGAGTCTTTTCTTCTCTTCTTCGGAGAAGACCTTGGCCATGCCGTGGGCCATGGAGATAGAAGCGCCCATGTTCATGCACGTGTCCATGGCATCAAGTGGGGCGAGCGCACCCAGGGTATAGCAGCCGATGTCGCCAGACACAATAGCGTCTAATTGTTTGAGCACGTAGAAGATCCCCCGATGCATGCAGCCGGCACAGAGGATCGGTGGGCGTGGCGGCAGGAGGGGCAGCTTGACGGGGGGAGGGGAAGCCCCGTCGCGGGTGCGGTGCACCGCCTGCCGCACTAACCCAACCGACAGTTCGCCAAAACGCGGGAGGGCAACCTCTTCTACAGCAATCCCTAACGCACGAATGTACTCGGTCAGATAGGGCTCAAGCTCCTCGATGACGATGATGCGCCTTCGGCCCCGACAGAAATCTTTGATCAGCGTGCTGGGGAGGGGGTGCGTCATGCCCAGCTTCAAAATAGTCGCCTGGGGGAAGGCCTCACGGGCATAAAGAAAGGCTGCCCCCGATGTGATAAGAGCCAGATCGTCGGAGCCTTCAAACACGTGAGCCCAGCGTTCCGCTTCTTTTTCCAGGGCGGGGATACGCTGAGTTTCTATGAGCTGATGTCGAACGCGCCCGTGCGCGGGGAGCACCACGTTCTTGGGCACATTCTTGTAGTAGGGTTTTCTTGGGATGTCACGGCGCTCCCCAAGGGTGACCAGGCCCTTGCCGTGGGAGACGCGCGTCGTCGTTCGTAACAAGACGGGCGTGTCATAGCGCTCAGAGATCTCAAACGCCGCGATAGTAAAATCTTTGCATTCTTGCGGGGTAGAGGGCTCAAGGAGGGCGACGCGGGCCGCGCGCGCCAGCAGTCTATTATCTTGTTCGTTCTGGGACGAATGCATCCCTGGGTCGTCGGCGGAGACGACGACCAGCCCGGCGTTGACGCCCATATACGCGACAGAGAAGAACGGATCTGCCGCGACGTTGAGCCCCACATGCTTCATGGTTGCGATGGCGCGTCCGCCGGCTATGGCCGCACCGACAGCGACTTCGAGCGCGACTTTTTCGTTCGTGGACCATTCGCAGTCGACTTCAGGGTACTGGGCGAGGGCTTCTAAGATTTCGGTGCTGGGGGTGCCAGGATAGCCGCAGCCGACGCGCACCCCCGCCTCCCACGCCCCGCGGGCGATCGCTTCATTGCCTGACATCAACACCGCGCGAGGCGACTGGACTCTCTCAGGGAGCGACTCGGTCATGACGACCCTCCCACAAGACGCATCAGCTTCTCCCAGCGCCGATCTATGAGCTCTTGGATCGCGTGCACATCTCTCTCTGTCAGGTGACTAAACCGCCCTTGAAGCTGGAGATACTCGCTCACGGGAAGCGCTGGCTCTTCTTTGGGAGCGTTCAGGATATAGCGCTCACCATCTTCGACCTCGTAGAGCGGGAAAACCCGCGTTTGCACGGCCAGACGCGAGAGCTTAACAGCAAGCTCCGATGGGGCTTTCCACCCTGGCGGGCACGGCGCAAGCACATGTAAGAACTTCGTGCCGTAAATGCTTTTCGCTCGTTGGACTTTGCGGATGAAGTCATCGGGATAGGCGATGGTCGCCGTGGCAGCATAGGGGATGCGATGCGCGATCATGATCGCCATGATGTCTTTTTTCGGCTCAGCTTTGGGGGTTCTCTCAGGGGTTGTCGTCGTCCACGCCAGATACGGTGTGGCGCCGCTGCGCTGGATGCCCGTGTTCATGTACGCCTCATTGTCGTAACAGATATAGATAATATTTTCATTGCGTTCGGCAGCCCCAGAGAGCGATTGCAACCCGATATCAAAGGTGCCGCCATCGCCGGCCCACGCCAGGACGGTCGTCTCGGTGTTGCCTTGAATATCGAGAGCCGCACGCACGCCAGATGCCGCAACAGCCGCTGTCTCGAACGCCGTATGCAGCACCGGGACTTTCAAAGA
>JBEPZC010000058.1:0-6502 GCA_041641035.1 Candidatus Bipolaricaulota bacterium | reverse complement strand
GCTGACATTGGGAGCAAGCGGGTTCATGCGCATAGGGGTGATGTTGACGCCTCTTCCACGCTCGACTATACTCTTGCCGAGTGTTCGCCAATGAGGAGGCTTCTATGGCAACTAAAACTGTTCGCCCGAAAAAGCTCAAGATCACTGTCCGTGGGCCAGGCAAGACGCCCATACGGCTGATCGTCAATGGCGAAACGCATGAAGTCCTCGTCGAGCCGCGCCGCACGCTCCTCGACGCTCTTCGCAAAGACCTAGGGCTGACGGGAACAAAGAAAGCCTGCGATGAGGGCACCTGCGGCGCGTGCACTGTTTTGCTCGATGGCAAACCTATCTACGCGTGCATGGTCTTAGCTATTGAGTGTGAGGGAAAGTCTATCGAGACCATTGAGGGCCTAGCGCGCAACGGCCAGCTCCACCCCATCCAGCAGGCATTCGTCGAAGAGGATGCACTGCAGTGCGGCTTCTGCACGCCAGGGCAGATTATGTCTGTCAAAGGATTGCTCGATGAGAATCCCCAGCCGACGCTTGAGGAGGTCAAGCGCGCGCTTTCGGGCAATCTATGCCGCTGTGGGGCGTACCCGAAGATCTTCAAAGCGGCCTTGCGCGCAGCAAAGCTTTTAGAATCACGGAATACACAGGGTAGCCACTGAGAACACGGAAATCTTTCTTCCGTGCTTTCTGTCACGTCGGTGCTTTCCGTGATTCAGAAAGAGAAGGGGGACACGTATGCCCAAAGTCATAAAGACAAAAACAGAGTTTGAGGGGCGCGTCGTAGAAGAATATGTTGTGGTTGAAGGTGAGGGGCTGTCTGCGTGGGAAGCGCAAACCCCATTACGATTTGTGGGCAAGAGGACCCCTCGCATTGATGGTCCAGAGCGTGTCACAGGCAAGGCCGTCTACACCAGTGATGTGCAGCTGTCGGGGATGCTCTATGGGAAGATCCTGCGTAGTCCGCACCCGCACGCCAGAATCAAGAAGATAGATACCCAACGCGCGGAAAAGCTGCCCGGCGTGCGCGCCGTGCTCAGCTTTCACAACACTCCGACAATCTCGTTCCGGCGCCAAACTTTTCTTTTCGACCAGATCGTGCGCTACGTCGGCGACGAGGTCGCTTGTGTGATCGCCGATGACGAAGAGATCGCCCAAGACGCTCTAGAGCTGATCGAAGTCGAGTATGAGCTCTTGCCTGCTGTGTTCGACCCTGAAGAGGCTCTTCAGCCCAGCGCTCCGAAAGTTCAGCCCGATGGCAATCTCCTCAACGGCCAACCGGAGATCTATCAACGCGGCGATCTGGCTCAAGGCTTCGCACGAGCCGACGTCCTCATTGAGAGGACCTTCAAAACCCAGTGCGCGCTGCACAACTGCCTGGAGCCCCACGGCAGCGTCGCCCTGTGGGAAGGGGACTCTCTCACGGTGTGGGACTCGACGCAGCATATCTTCGGGGTGCGCGAGGGGCTGGCCCGATTGCTCGGATTGCCCTTGCACAAAGTCAGAGTGATCAAGAAATATATGGGCGGAGGGTTTGGCAGCAAGAACAATTTAGGGAAATATACGGTCATTGCAGCTCTGGGCGCGCTACGGACGGGCCGGCCCGTCAAGATTCTGTTAGATCGTCATGAAGAGAATCTCGCTACAGGCAATCGACCCTCTTCTATTCAACATTTGAAGATCGGGGCCAAGCGCGATGGCACGCTCACGGCTTTGGAGCTGAAGGCCATCGTCGCTGGGGGAGCGTATTGTCTGTGGCCGCCTTCGGTTGGCGGCCCGGCGCGCCAGCTCTACGCTTGTCCCAATCTGAAAACCGAACAGTACACGGTCTTTACGAACACCGGGCCGTTGTCGGCCTTTCGCGCCCCAGGCTACGTCGAGGGCACGTTCGCCTTGGAGTCGGTCATGGACGAGCTGGCCAAGGAGCTGAAGATGGACCCGCTCGAGCTGCGCCTGAAAAATTACACTGAGATAGACCAGACGACAGGGCGACCCTACTCGACCAAGGGCTTGCGGGAAGCCTATGAGCGCGGGGCGAAGCTCTTTGGGTGGACTTCCCTCAAAAAGAAGGGGCAAGGAGTGAGGGGGAGGCTGCGGCGCGGCGTTGGCATGGCTTCTCAGATCTGGAGTGGCAACGGCATGCCTCCAGCCTATGCCATCGTCAAGATCAATCCCGATGGCACCGCGACCGTCATCACGGGAACCCAAGACATCGGAACGGGCACCAAGACGATCTTAGCGCAAATCGCCGCTGAAGAGCTGGGATTTCCCATCGAGAAGATCTCTGTGGAGATCGGGGACACCCAGCTGGGGTTGTACGCGCCATTGAGCGCGGGCAGCATGACCGTCGCCAGCGTTGGCCCAGCAGTGCGCGGTGCCGCACACGATGCGCGACACCAGCTCTTAGACGTCGCTGCCCAAGTGCTCGAAGTCCCGCGCGAGTCACTCACGATATCCGATGGGCTGTTCAGCAGCCCAGCTCTCTCAGAGTGCGTCGCCGTGCCCGAGGTGCTCAAGAATCTCGAGAACTTCATGATCATCGGGCGTGGAGCGCGCGAGCCAAATCCCGAAGACGTCGCGGTCAATACGTTCGGTGCCCAATTTGCCGAGGTGACAGTGGACACAGAGACGGGTGAGGTGCAAGTCGAGAGGATCGTCGCTGTGCACGATTCTGGGCGAGTGATCAACCCATTGACGCTTTCTAGCCAGATCGAGGGCGGGATCATTCAGGGGCTGGGCTACGCGCTCTTCGAGCAGCGCATCGTAGACAGAAACACGGGCGTCGTCCTCACGGATAATCTCGAAAGCTATAAAGTCCCGACGGCGCTTGACATCCCAGAGATTATCCATGAGATGATAGATCGTCCTGATCTGAAGGCGAACAATCTGGGCGTGAAGGGCGTGGGCGAACCCCCGATCATCCCCACCGCTGCCGCGATCGCGAACGCCGTGGCCGACGCACTCGGCGTGCACATCTACGAGCTGCCCCTCACGCGCGACAAGGTTCTCAAAGCTTTGGGTGAAAACCATGCGTAATTTTGAGCACATCAACGCACCGGATTTACAGACGGCCATCGCGCTGCTCAGCAAGCCCGCGACGGAAGCCATCGCCGGGGGCACAGACTTGCTCGGCGAGCTGAAGGCGCGCCTGCGCAGTCCCCAACGCTTGGTGAACCTCAAGACGCTCTCTCAGCTGCGCGAGATCCGTTATAGCCCCAGAGCTGGATTGAAGATTGGAGCACTCGTGACGCTCGCGGAGATTGAGCGCCATTCCGTCATCCGTGAGAAGTTCCCGATCCTTGCGCAAGCGGCTTCTTCTGCGGCGACGCCGCAACTCCGACACATGGGCACAATCGGGGGCAATCTCTGCCAGAAGCCGCGCTGCTGGTATTATCGCAACAAGCTCTTTGCCTGTTGGCTCAAGGGCGGAGAGAAGTGCTTTGCCGAAGACGGGGAGAATACATATCATGCGATCTTGGGTGCTGAGCGCTGTCATGCAGTGCATCCGTCGGACTTAGCTCCGGCGCTCATCGCGCTCGACGCGACGCTTCGTGTGGTTGGACCTGATCTCGACGGCGAGATCTCCGTCGAAGAGCTTTATACGAAGCCCACGGCGAGCCGTCGCCAGATGACGGTCCTAGGGCCAGGTGAACTAATCGCCGAGATTTACGTGCCTCTCCCCAAAGAGGGCGCGCGCGGGATCTATCTCAAAGCCATGGAGCGAAAAAGCTGGTCGTTCGCGCTGGTGAGCGTCGCAGCGCAGTTGAGTTTTGAGGGTGAGCGTATCACCGACGCGCGCTTGGTCTTGGGCGGGGTTGCTGCAATCCCCTGGAGGGCCAAAGACAGCGAAAAAATCTTAACTGGGCAAAAGTTCTCTGAAGAACTGGCCAAGCGCGCGGCTGAAGCGGCTCTTGCTGGGGCGCAGCCATTACAAGGGAATGCGTACAAGGTGCCGTTAGCTAGGAATTTGGTGAAGCGGGCGCTAGAGCTGCTTGTCGCTAGCTCATAGCTATAGTCCGATGCTCCTCTTCGTCCCAGGAGGCGGCGTCTTCAGCGGGCTCGACGTGGATCGTGACGCTGGAGTTGGGCAAAGCCGCTTCGATCTCGGCTTCAAGTCGTTCACACAGATCATGGGCGGCTTGGACTGTCTGCATCCCAGGGACGACAAGATGGAGATCAATGAAGCGCCGCGGGCCGGACTTGCGTGCCCGCAACCGATGGTACGCGACGAAGTGATGGTGATGATCCTTGAGAATCCCTTCGAGCTGAGCCAGCTCATCAGCGGGGAGATTATAGTCCATCAGGCCGTCAATCGAGCGACGGATCAAGCTGACCCCAGTAATAACGATATGCCCTGCGACCGCGAGCGCTATGAGAGAATCGAGCCATTGCCAGCCTGTCAGGGTCAAAGCTATAAGCCCAGCGATGACGCCCACGCTCGTCCAAACGTCGGTCAACAAGTGTTTGGCGTCGGCCTCCAGGGTGATCGAATCATATCGTTTAGAAGCGCGTAAGAGCGCACGGGCGACGATGAAATTGAGCAACGACGCGCTGCCCGTCACGACTAATCCCCAGCTGAGCTGCGCTAGTGGGACAGGGAAGAGCAAGCGTTTGAGAGCTGTGTAGGCGATGCTCGCCGCGGCAATCAGAATGAGGGTGCCTTCGACGCCGCTGGAAAAATATTCGGCTTTATCGTGGCCGTAGGGGTGAGTCGTATCGGCGGGGCGTGCGGCGATCTTGAGGGCAGTGAGCGCGATGAGTGCCCCGGCTAAATTCACTAAAGATTCGAGTGCGTCAGAGAGAATGCCGACTGAGCCGGTGAGCGCATACGCCGTGAACTTGAGCACAAGCGTCGCCACTGCTGCGCCTACGGATAGCAAGGCGAAGCGGGTTTTCGCATCGTCCATGGTGGCTTCAGTGTAATACAAAGCGACCATGAGGTCAAATATACTTTGAACTAAGAGTTAATTTGCTGGGAGGCCATCCAGCCCTAGGCACAGGCGAGCACGCTCAGCGCAAGAGCTACCGTAGCGTATTGCTTCACACAGATACGAGTGTGTGATGCAAGAGCGCATCGAGCACTCTTTCTAAGTGCATCCCCCGCGAACCTTTCAGCAAGATAAAGTATCTTCTCCCATCTGTCAAGTCCAAAGCTTGGGCGGCTTCGTCCGAAGTCGCATAATGCTGAACGGGGATGCCCACGCTGGTGGCCTCTTCACCGATGAGGCGCGCTTGTTCTCCGATAGTGATGAGTCTATCAGGGCGCACGCGAGCGACAGATCTGCCGATCTCGCGATGGGCTTTTTCGCTGAATGCCCCTAGTTCGAGCATATCGCCCAGCACGAAGATCAGCTCCTCGTCGCCGGAGCGGATCTGCGCAGCACAGCAGATCGCCTCGTGCATCGAGGCTGGGTTGGCGTTATACGCGTCGTGCAGAATGGTGATCGTTGGAAGCGAGATGAGCTGGAGCCGTCCCCACACGCTGCGCGCGCCCATGAGGCCGCGACGGATCTCTGAGAACGAAAGCCCAAGATGTTGGGCGACTGCTATGGCCGCCAGCCCCGCAAGCACCGCCGGTCGTCCCAAGAGCGATATGCTCATTTCGTTCTGCCATTCGGGGCTTTTTATGTAAAAACGCGTCCCTGCACGCGAGATTGTTGCGTCCTCGGCGACGAAATCGTTATGGGAAGCAAAGCCAAATGTCATCAGGCGACAGCGGGCCTTCCGACGAGCAACGTTCAGAATTTCTAGATTGTCTCCGTTGATGATTGCTCGTCCTTGGGGAGGGAGCGCTTCGAGCAGCTCCATCTCGGCTTCTATGACGCCCTCGACGGTGCCTAATGTCGCCAGGTGCTCTTCGTGAATGCTGGTGAGCACGCCGATCTGAGGTGGGGCGATCTGGCAGAGTCGGCGCACGTCTCCGGGGGCAGTCGCTCCCATTTCTAAGACAAAGATCTCAGTATTCTCTAAGGCGTTGAGCACGGTGAGGGGAAGCCCGATCTCGGTGTTGTGGTTCCCCACTGTCGCTTGAGTGCGGAATTTTTGAGCGAGCACATGAGCGATCAGCTCTTTTGTAGTTGTCTTGCCGTTGCTGCCGGCAACGGCAATGATCTGGGCGTTGAGCTTTATGACAACCCAGTGGGCGAGATCGCCTAAGGCGTGCAGCGTATCGTGGACGCGGATCGCGGCGACCGATCTGGGAACACGGCACTGGGGCTCGCGCTGAAAGAGGAAGCCTGGGGCTCCCTGTCGGAGCGCATCGGCGATAAAGTCGTGACCGTCATAGCGAGAGCCTACGAGCGGGACGAAGAGCTGTCCCGGACGGATTGTACGGGAATCTATCGAGACGCCATGAAAAACTGTCTTTGGTGAGCCGTGCACGAGGGTTCCGCCCGTCGCCTGCGCGATTTCCTGTGCTGAGAGCTTCATGATCTGAGCGTAGCGCAGGCCCTATAGAATAGACACGGACTGGCGTCCCGTGCCTTGGGGATTCTGAGAACTCTCTTATTTGCCC
>JBEPZC010000057.1:0-6526 GCA_041641035.1 Candidatus Bipolaricaulota bacterium | reverse complement strand
GCCCTCAGCCCCACGATGAAGCGGGGCTTCAGCGACCCGTTACGATTGCCCTTGGTCGTGCGCGGCCTCTTCGCTCAGCTGGGCGATACCCCTGAGAGCGATCTCTTCTATCTGCTCAACTATGATGGGGAGTTTTCCCTGTCGCACCGGTTTGGCGTTGCCGCGGGCACAGAAGGCGCTCGTGAAGCGATGGAGCGCCTCTGCTCGGCACGCATTAGCAAGAAGATCCTCAAGCGCGATGCGGCCATCGAGCTGGCGCTGGAGGCGTGGGCTGTTGGCCGCCGCGAAGCGATGGCCGGGGGCGAATCTGACTGGCGCACAGTGCTCTCGATCGCGTTGCAAACAGGCACAGTCGAAGCTGCCCTGGTAGAGCGCGACTCGCGGCGCGAGCGGCGCTTTCGGTTTTTGAGCGCAGACGAGCTGAAGCCGTTCTTGCCAGATCGGCCGTGATCAGCTAATCTAGAACGAGGTGTGAGCGATGCAGCATCGGGTTGTTGGGCTGGAGACAGAGTTCGGATGCTTGGTACGAGACCCCAAGCTTGGCCCTTACGAAGAGGTGGTGGAGCGCGTCAAGAATGCGGTCTTCCGCGATAAGACGTGGGGATTGCTCGACCTGCACACCCGTGACATGTACTTTGAGCCTGCCGAAGCCGGCGGCTTCTTAATAAACGGAGGCCGCCTCTATATCGACGCGGTGGGCTCGCACTTGGAGTACGCCACCCCCGAATGTCGCTCTCTCCGAGATCTGATCGCGTACGAGCGAGCCGGCCAACGGCTTATTCTCACGATCTTGCGCGAGCTTCATCTGCACGAAAAGGTCAGTTTTTATAATAACAGCGTCGATCACTTTGCTGGGCATACGTTTGGGTGCCACGAGAATTACTCAGTCAATCCGGAGTCGCTCTCGTGGCGCCATGCGTTAGACAAATTAGTCCCGTTCTTGGTAACACGACAGATCTTCGCTGGGGCGGGCCGGGTCGGCGGCCATCGGCTCACGACAGCCTGGCCAGCCAAAACTGCTACGCGCCATGTGGCCGATTCTGTCTTTGTGGACTCGGCCTACGGCGTCGAACCCGACCCAACTGTGGACTTCCAGCTCTCGCAACGCGCCGATCATATTTTACACACGGTTTCTGGGCGGGTGCGCTTCAGCCGCGCGCTCATCAATCCCAAGTGGGACCAGATGTACGAGCTGTCGCGCAGCCCCCGACTGCATCTGCTCTTTGGTGAGGCTAACCCCTCAGAGTACGCGACGTTCCTCAAGCTGGGCACGACGATTCTCGTGCTGGACTTGTTGGAGGAGCAGGCCGTGCCCTCGGGGGTGGAGATAGCGACGCCCTTGCGCGCGCTCAAAGAGATCTCGCGCGACGCGAGCTATCGCTGGCTGGTGAAGCGCGAGGACGGGACGACCATCTCGGCTATAGATTTGCAGCGCCTCTATCTGCAAGCCGCCCAGCGCCGATTCTCCGGGCGCGATAGCGAGACCGACGAAATCCTTCACGAATGGGAGGAGACCCTTGACGCTCTTGAGCGTGACCCATTTGAGCTGGCGGACCGGCTCGATTGGGTGGCCAAGCTGAAGATGCTCCAGCTTTTTAAGGAGAGCGAGGGGCTGAGCTGGCAGGATGAAGTCTTGCACAGCTTAGATTTAGAGTATCACAATATCGATCCGGAGCATGGGCTGTACTATGCGCTGGAATCGCGGCGGCGGCTCGTGAGTGAGCGCGCGATCATGCGGGCGATGAGAGAAGCGCCCTCAGACACGCGCGCGTGCGGACGCGCTCGGATCGTGCGCGGCCTGTGCACTCGTGCCGTGGGAGAGTATATGATCGAGTGGGACGGGGTCTTCGTCGAGCCCAAGCGCACCCTTGTGCTGGCCGATCCCTTCTATCCCTATGCCACCGAGGCCGAGCAGTTCCTCCGCCACCTTTAATTCACTGGGCGTTCTCCCGTGGGCGGACGGCTAGGCGTCCGCTGGGCAGCTGGACGACCGTGAGCCTATCGGCAACGAGCTTCTTGAGGACCTTGCTCGGATAGAAGCGCGGCAGGGCTTTGCTTGGGACAGTGATCAGTTGACGGGTATAGCGGTGGCTGCGTTGGGTGGGGCGGCGCGGACGGACACAGAACTTCCCAAATCGCTTCAGCTTGATCTCCTCCCCATGTGCTATGGCCTCGCTGATCACGGCTAAGGCCGCATTGAGAGACTTGAGGACCGTCTCCTTGGGCACACCGGTCCGCTGCGATACGTGAGCGACCAGCTCGATCTTTCTCATAAGCCCCTCCTCCGGCATTAGGGTTTTTTGGCATTCTAGCCAAAAAGAGCCTCATATGCCACATGCCCGTCCCCGACGTGGAGAAGGGGTAAGGGTGAGGGAGGGAAGTGACGAACGTCACACTGCCCCTTGCACGTTGGGGGTACTGTTTGGGCTAACTCTCCAGTAGCTTTATAGACAGTACATGCTGATGAGGAGGAAGCTATGAAGAAGTACGGTGTGCTTGTGCTCGCCATTGTGATGCTCTCTGGGTGCACGCAGCCCATCCAGATTGGTGAGAAGCCTGACCGTCCCCCTGTCGCGGTGATCTCTCTTGAATGCTCTGGGTGTCAAACTGAGCGCTCGGGAGTTGCCCCGTTAACCGTGGCGTTCGATGCGTCGTCCTCGACGGATGATCACGGGATCGTGCTTGCCCACTGGAAGATCAGCGATGGCCGCGAGTTTACAGGGTTCCAGATCGAGCTGACGTTCGATAATCCCGGACGGTATACGATTCAATTGACGGTTTACGATAAGGCGGGTCAGACGGCGACCGCGCGCACGGAGATCACGGTTTTGGCCCCCCCGCCCCCGCAGTTCCGCGTTGAACGAGCGGAGAACGATCTTGTTATTGTCGAGCGCATTCTGCCCAACAGACCCCTGCAAGTTGGCGAAACCCTGCAGATCAAGCTCAAAGTGACAGCGAAGCACGACATCGAGTATATCTACTGGCGAGAGATTTTGCCCTATGCCCTCAGCTCACCCGAAGACTTAGAGTTCATGCTATTGCAGCTTCAGGAGGGCGGATCACACGAGTGGGTCTACACAGTGACGGTGGAGCAGTCCGGGTCGAGCAAGCTAGAAGGGATCGGCCGAGCGGCGTATCTAGCGAACTCGACGGAGCTCACGTTGAGCACGATCCTGGAGGTGCCCTAGAGCTGTTGAGCTCTGATTCTGTCACTTCTTCGAGGGAGCGTGCTGCGCCCTTATCCTCCGCCGCTGACACCCGCGATGAAGCCCCCTTCGGTCATCTTGCGTATGTCTAGGACTTCATCGAGCTTCTCTGGGGGGAGGAGCTTCATCTCTAGGACGACCTCGCGGATCGTCTTCCCTTGGGCCATCGCTTTCTTCACGACCTCAGCAGCTTTATCATAGCCAAGATACGGATTGAGCGCTGTGGCTAGGATCGCGTTTTGATTGGCAAGACGCTCCATGTGCTCACGATTGGCGACAATGCCCGCGATGCACTTGTCGGCGAATACAGAGCATGCATTGCTCAAGATAGAGACAGACTGCAGCAGATTGTGCGCGATCACGGGCAGAGCGACGTTCAGCTCGAAGTTCCCCGACGCTGCCGCTGCCGTAATCACAGCGTCGTTGCCCATGACTTGCATGGCGACCATCATCACGGCTTCAGGGATGACGGGATTGACCTTGCCGGGCATAATCGACGAACCCGGCTGCAATGCGGGCAGGCGGATCTCAGCCAAGCCGGTCTGTGGCCCAGAATTCATCCAGCGCAAGTCATTAGCGATCTTATAGAGCGCGACGGCTAGAGTCTTGAGGGCGCCGCTCAACTCCACAGCAGTCTCCATGGTTGCTTGCGCGGCGAAGTGATTGCGCGTCTCTCTGAAAGGGATCTTCGTCTCTTGCGCAAGGGCTTGGGCGATCCTCTTGCCGAATTCGGGATGGGTGTTGATCCCTGTGCCCACGGCTGTGCCTCCTAAGGCCAGCTCATAGAGCCTCGGCAACACGGCTTCAATGCGCTCGCGCGCCAGCGCGATCTGCGCGGCGTACCCGGAAAACTCTTGCCCCAGCGTAATGGGCATAGCGTCCATCAAGTGCGTGCGTCCCGTCTTCACTATCCCAGAAAACTCTTGGGCTTTTGCGTCAAGAGTTCTGCGAAGGTGCTCAAGGGCGGGCAGGAGCTGCTCATGAAGGGCGAGCGCCGCTGAGATGTGCACGCACGCGGGGATGACGTCGTTTGAAGACTGCCCCAAATTGACGTGATCGTTGGGGTGCACTGCGGTCTTGTCCCCTCTTTGAACTCCTAAGATCTCGCATGCCCTGTTGGCGATCACTTCGTTAGCGTTCATGTTAGTCGAAGTGCCTGAGCCCGTCTGAAAGATATCTATGGGGAACTGCTCATCGAGCTTGCCGTCAGCGACCTCGCGGGCAGCTTGTTCGATGGCCCGTGTGCGCGTTTCATCGAGCAGCGTGAGCTGGGCATTGACTGTGGCTGCGCAGAGCTTGACGAGCCCTAACGCGCGGATGAACATTCGAGGAAAGCGCAACCCGCTGATGGGGAAGTTTTCGATGGCGCGCTGGGTCTGCGCGCCCCAGTAGGCGTCGTGCGGGACTTTGACTTCGCCGAGGGAATCCTTCTCGATGCGATAGCTCATACGAATCTCCTCTCTCTTGCTTGTTTTTGGGTCGCACACGGAGTATAAGTAAATTGGCCGCCGTTGGCAATGACCCAAGGCAAAGGAGGGCATGATGGAGCGCATTCGGCCTGCGGCCGTCGCCGGGAGTTTTTATCCCCGAAGCAGGGAGCGTCTACATCAAGCTGTCGAAGACCTGCTGGAGCAAGCGCGTCCTCCCCAGCTTGAGAGACAGCTGCGCGGCCTGATCGTGCCTCATGCGGGGTATAGCTACTCCGGGCCGGTGGCTGCGACGGGGTATAAAACACTTCAAAGTTCTCAGTTTGCCAGCTCTCCGGTGAAAGTCCTTCTTCTTGGCCCGGCGCACTACGTCTTCTTTATCGGGGCGGCAACTGCAGACTACGATGCGTGGCAAACCCCGCTCGGCTTGGTAAGATGCGCGAAAGACTTGATCGTCCGCGCTCTCGAGCGCGGCGACCTTCAGAACAATCCGGATGCCCATGCCCCAGAGCACTCTCTGGAAGTGCAGCTGCCCTTCTTGCAGATGGTCCTTGGAGACTTTGAGATCTTTCCCGTTCTGACTGGAGAGTGCGACCCCCGCCGGCTGGCGCACACGCTCGAGCCCTATCTTGACGATATAGATCTCATCATTGTCAGCTCGGATCTGAGTCACTATTATCCCTATGAAGAAGCCGTCGAGCGCGATGCTTTGGCTCACCGAGCTCTCGAGAATCTCGATTGGGTTCTGATGGAGGATCGCGTTGAGGCCTGCGGCAAGACGGCTATCTTGACGCTCATGCAGATAGCTCAGAAGCGAAGCTGGAGAGCGCAGCTTCTCGACTATCGCAACTCTGGGGACACAGCAGGCGATAAGTTTCGGGTCGTAGGCTATGGGTGCTATGCGTTCTATGAAGGGTGAGCATGATGGCCGTCACACTGGCAGAGCTTTTAGATGCGCGCACGCGCGAGGGCGAGCTCTACGAAAAACTCCACGATAAAAGAGCACGCTGCTATGCGTGCGCCCATCGCTGCGTCATCTTCGATGGGAAGCGCGGCATCTGCCAGGTGCGCTTCAATAAAGACGGGAAGCTCTATGTGCCCTGGGGATATGTGAGCTCGCTGGGGCTGGACCCCATAGAGAAAAAGCCGTTCTATCACGTGCTGCCGGGGGCGCGCACCGTGACCTTTGGAATGTTGGGCTGTGATCTCCATTGTCCATACTGTCAGAATTGGGAGATCTCGCAAACCCTGCGCGACAAGAGCGCTGGCGCTCTTCCCCACGATGTCACGCCAGCGGAGTTGGTCTCTCTCGCCCGACGCTCCGGCGCACGCGCCGTCATCAGCTCGTACAACGAGCCGTTAATTACTTCCGAGTGGGCTGGAGCGATCTTTCAAGAAGCCAAGCGAGCCGGGCTCCTGACGGGCTACGTCTCCAACGGCAACGCGACACGTGAAGTTTTACAGTATCTGCGCCCGCATCTTGATTGCTACAAGATAGACTTAAAAACTTTTCAAGACAAGAACTATCGTGTGCTGGGGGCGGTGCTGTCGAAAGTCCTAGACGGCATCGCGATGGTGTACGAGCTGGGTTTTTGGTTGGAAATCGTGACGCTGGTGATCCCGGGCTTTAACGACTCCGACGAAGAGCTCACACAGATCGCGAAGTTTTTGGTGTCGATCTCGCCGGACATCCCGTGGCACGTCACCGCGTTTCATAGAGACTACAAGATGACTGATCCCGATAATACCCCAGCAGAGACGTTAATTCGAGCGGCGCAGATCGGCTACGACGCGGGGCTGCACTTTGTCTACACGGGCAATCTCCCCACTGGGCGCTACGAGAACACCTATTGTCCAGGGTGCGGCGCGTTGCTCATCGAGCGCTATGGGTTT
>JBEPZC010000056.1:0-6578 GCA_041641035.1 Candidatus Bipolaricaulota bacterium | reverse complement strand
TGGGAGCCCAGAAGCATTGAGCTACTATCTCCGGGATGCCCTCGCCGACTTCCCAATCTTGCCAGCCGACGCAGACGACGTCACCGTCCTTGTAGCTTGCGGCCTTGACGCGCGCCGCGATCACGACGTCCCCAGCTTGTTTGAGCATATACTTTGTCCATGTCGCTCCGCCGTCTTTGGAGACGTGCAGGAAGACGAACCAATCTTGGCCGAGTAGAGCAGTACTAGCGATATACAGGGAGTCGTCGCCAGCAGTTGCTGGATCGCGCTCAGAGAACGCAAAATCGCTGGAGAACCACCAACTGCCGGCTTTGGCTCCAGCTTGGCCGAGGGTCACCGTTGCCCATTGGGCTTGGCCCTGGGCTAAAGAATCGCGAGAGAAACCACTGAAGACAAAGACAGCGGGCAGAAGCAGTGCTATTGCCCATCTCCAGAAAGACTTCATGGGTACCTCCTTAAAAGCAAAGAGGGGCTAAGCCCTCGCGAGCTTAGCCCCTCAGCCGTCTTGATCTATTGACAGGGCTTGGGACGTGAGGCAAGCATGATGTTGCTCTTGCCTTCGCTGCGCCAGAACCAGGCTACGTAGACATTGGGCGATCCTGCGCTGGTCGCCACGCGAATGCGCGAGAGCACCGCGCCAAAGTCTGGGTCCCTGTAGCCAAGGTTCCACTTGTTAGGGATATCCGCGGGGGTCCACTTGCCTCCCGCATCACACGAATAGCTGAACCGCACCACGTTGGCATTGCCATCTTGGGAAACGACATAGAGACCCTTCCCATCCGTGGCCATGTGGGGGAAGCCGCCATCCTGGTGGACAATACCGCGCACGCAGTCTGCCGGCCCGTTGGGTGTGACATTGCAGGTGGTGACATTGATGTCCGCGGTGCCAGGAGCAGCACCCTGGTCCTCATCGTACACCACATAGAGTTTGTCACCCAAACGCACGATCCCACCCATGTCGCTGTACAGGCCGGTCGGCGTCGTATCCACGGGACCCTTCCAACTGGCGCACTGATCATCAGAGTAATACACCCAGACGTTGGGCCCAGGCGGATAGGAGATGTCGCCGACGGCAAGCCAGACCCCGCCATCTTGGTCAACATAGAGAGTGGGATAGCGATTGGGAGCCTCAGGGATAGGCAACGAGGGGAGGTCACCACACGCACTTAAGGCCCCATCCTTATACTTGCTAACCTTCAAAGCGGAGTAATCCTCCGTCCAGACGGCATAGAGGGTGCCATCGGGAGCGAAGGTATTATCGAAATTGAAGCCGAACTCCTCCCAGCCAGCGCCATTGGCCTGACCCGCAATAACGTCTGGTGTGGACAACTGCAGGGGCTCGCCAGCTGGAGAAAGATCAGCGTTCCAGCAGGCCTGCCAGACCTCGTGCACCCCAGAATTGTCGCTCAGTTCCTCCCAAGAGACGCACACAAGCGTGTCAGTGGCTGCAACGGTCGTGCCGATCACACGGCCCGTATCGCGCACCAGCTCGGCCGTCGCTCCTCCAAGTTGGAGAAGCTTGATAGCATTCGCTTTCTGATCAATGTAGCTGACATAAACCGTCCCATTCGGTGCCACAGCTACGTCTTGCTCTACAACCCGCTGCTTCGCTGCATCAGGTCCCTGAGCTACTGACTGAATATTCCAATCTTGTGCCTGGCTGCCCCACACAACCAAGAGAGCAACTGCTCCCGCAACCGTACACCACTTCCACCAAGACTTCACTGCGAATCACCTCGTGTGAGAGTATAAGATTTGAGCGTGTGGAATGTATGAAGATCTCTTCTTCCGTTCCCACCTCCTTCGCTAGAGAACAGAACCCCGTAGCGCAGGACCCTCTCGATAGGCACAAGCTATGCCTTGCGGCCCAAAGACAGTTTTTTAAGGTCTCATGCGCTCTTGTTCTATGAAATCTTAGCATAAGTGATACCCTCATGTCAAGACCCTGCAGCAGTCCTGACGACCATGCGAGCCTAGCAACACCTCGCAGCATTTGCGTCTCTTCCAAGCCCTTGCTAAGATGAAACACCCTGAGCACTCAAAAGGCAATGGCTATCCCAGGTATCATCCTTGCCGCGGGCGCAGGACAGCGCTTTGGACAGAATAAACTGCTTCTGCCCTTCCAAGAGCACACAGTGCTCTATCACGTCGTGAAAGCAGCGCTCGAAGCGCCTCTTGATCCTGTGGTGCTCGTCGTGGGATACGAGTCTGAAAAAGCCCTCACAGCTCTCGAAGAGCTGAAATATTCTCCCAAACTGCGAATTGTCCACAACCCACACTGGGATCTAGGTCGAACAAGCTCACTCCAACTGGGGCTGCGCACTCTTCCCCCAGACGCCCCAGGCGCTCTCGTGCTCTTGGGCGATATGCCCTTGATGACCAGCAAGCTGATCGCACGAGTCGTCAAGGCGTTTCTCGATACCCAGAAGCCCTGCTTCCCCGTCTATCGCGGGTCTGCGGGGCGTCCTGTAGCCTTGCCCCGCGAACTCTTTGAGGAATTCGCACAGCTTCGCGGCGATGAGAGCGGGCTGAAGATCTTGCACAAACATTGGGAGAGCGCAGTCAAGCTGGAACTGGCCCCCGACGAAGAGCCGACCCAGTGGGACGTAGACACCCCTGACGATCTCGCTCAGATACTTAGAGCTTCTTGACCATCACGAACGCGTCTTCGCCGTTGCTATAATAACATGGGAGCAGTTCGCGAATCTCGAACCCGTATTTTTGATAGAGCGCGATGGCGATCTCATTGTCCGTGCGCACTTCCAGCTCAACTTGATCTGCCCCAAGCCGACGACAGTATTGGAGAGCATACTCTAAGAGACGCTTGCCCAGGCCCTGCCCTCGGAAGGCCGGGTCTACAGCAATATTGAGGATATGCCCCACCGGAGGAGGCTCTTGAGGTTCTTGGCCAGTCAGTAATGCGCGCGTCCGACGCTCCAGGCGCTCCAAAAACGACGGGATCTTTATGCCGATCACCGTATACCCTATGACACGTCCCTCGTGCTCGATGACGACGAAGCCGTCGTCGCCTAGATGCTGAGCAAGATAGTCCCTCGGCCAGGGCGAGGGGAATGATACCCTTTCGATCTCGAGAATCCTCTCGAGATCCGCGACCGTCGCGCGGCGCATCACCGGGATTACAAGCTCATGCATAACAGAATAAGATACTGTATAGAGGGCGTGACGACAATCCGGTGCGCACGAGTTCCCTTGGGTTCGCGATTTTCTCGTCTGAGCCTTGACTTTTTCACGGCGTTCTGCTATAGTATAAATCGCATTATGAAGATTCGAGTATCAGAACGGCATATGGCGGAGAGCGAAGCTCTCAACAAGTATGCTGTCTCCAAGGTCGAAGCCCTCTCGCGATATTTCGACGGCATCATCAGCGTAGATATCGTCATGGACGTTGAGAAGGAGCGCCAGATCGTGGAGATGGTGGCCCATCTGACCAAGCGCAAGGTGGTCAAGGCTAGCGCCGAGTCCGATGATATGTACGCGTCGATCGATGAGGCCGTAGACAAGCTCAAGCAGCAGCTGAAAAAATATAAAGACCAACTTCGCGAGAAACGTCCGGCGCGGCAGGCCGCTGCCGAGGCCCGGCGGCGCACCCTCGAGGAAACCCAAACCACAAGCGAAGACAACATTATTTATACGAAAGTCTATCTGCGCAAACCGATGACGCTCGAAGAAGCCCGTCTCCAATTAGAGTCTTATAATAAAGACTTTTTGATCTTTGTGGACGCCGACGACCGCAAGTTGAACATCTTGCATCGCCACAAGGACGGCCGGTACGAGCTTCTCGAGCCCGTGTACTGAGGGAACACTGACAGGGAATGGGGGAGGGATAGGGAGTGGTACGAGCAGTTTCTCTCTTCTCGGGGAGCTTGGCGAGCATTGTTGCGACCAAGCTTGTTCTGCAGCAACCTCACGTCACCGAAGTCCGGATTCTCCATCTGCGATCTCCGCTCTTTCGCGAGTACGAGGCGATCCCGTCGCCCACTTCTGACACAGGCTTCAGCCACCGCACGGTAAAAGATATCGCCAGAGAGTTCTGCGACGCGCCGTTCCGCAGCCAAAACGTCAAGAAAGACTTTCGCGAGCTGGCCCAAATCGTGCGCCCCGCCAACGGGACCAATGGCTTCCCTTTAAAGCACGCATGTATCAATTGTCGCCAGCTCTTGCTGAAAAAGGCCCTACGGTACATGAAGAGAATCGGGGCCGACTTCATCATCACCGGGGAGGTTGTGGGCGAGCGTGGTTTAGGGGTAGCCGAGATCACAAAGTTGACAGAGCTTGCCGGAGCGCAGGGCCTGGTGCTGCGCCCCCTGTCGGCGAAACTGCTGCCGCCAACCATCGCGGAGCAGAAGGGCTGGGTGGACCGCTCTACTCTCAAGGGGTTTCGCGCTTCAGACAGAGAGAAGATCCGCGCGCTCGCCCGCGAGCTGGGCGTCGAACTCCCAGATTTCCCAGCACCCCGCCGCTGCAAGCTCACCGTGCCCTACTTTGGGCCGCGCCTGGAAAACTTGCTCAAAGAAGAGAAGCTCACCGTCAACGCCCTCGAGCTTTTAGAATTCCCCCTCTATTACAAGCGTCCCCCTGACATCACTATCGTCCTGGGACGCGACGATGAAGAGAAACGACGCTTGCAGAACTTCTTCCTCCCTGAAGACTTGAGACTCTATCTGCCAGGGCAGCGCGGGCCGATGGCTTTGGTGCGGGCTAATTGGAAAGAGAAAACCCCCAGCGAGATCGCTCAGATCATTCAGATGGCAGCGCGGGTAGCTGCCAGCCACTTGAGCGAAAAGCCCCTCGGCAGCGTCCAAGCTCACTGGCGCTTCGAGAGCAGCCCTGAAACGTTCCGCATCAGTGTCAAACCCTTCCAGTCGCCCCACGAGCTGGAGGAGCACCAGCTCAAGCTCGTGTAATATAATACCCCTGCCCTCTTCCGAAAGAAGGGGCAAGGTCATCTATGCTGGAGGACGCGATTTTACAAGATCTCAACCCGTATCAACGCGAGGCAGTCACGCACTACGAAGGCCCGCTCTTGATCATCGCCGGGGCGGGCTCGGGCAAGACCCGCACGATCACCCATCGCATCGCGTATCTGATAGCGCACTATAGAGTCCCACCCCAGCACATCCTGGGCGTGACGTTCACCAACAAAGCCGCCGAGGAGATGAAACGACGAGTTGAGAAGCTCATCGGAGCGAGTAAGACCCCGTGGGTGAAGACTTTTCACTCCACTGCCGCGGCGATCCTGCGCGAACAGATCCATCATCTTGGGGGAAACTATAATCGAGACTTCACTATTCTCGATGAAGAGGACACCCACGCAGCCCTCGCCCAGACGATAAAAGAGCTGGGCTACAGCGATGAGGGCATCAGCCCATCGTTCGTAGCGAACGTGATTGACCGCGCCAAGGACGAGCTGATCGGCCCAGACGAGTTCGCCAGCCGCCGCGTCGGCATGTTCGACAGCTACCTGCTTGAGCTGTTAGATCGAATTTATAAACACTATCAGCGTCGCCTCGAGACAAGCAACGCCCTCGATTTTGCTGACTTGATACGATTGACCGTGCGACTCTTCCAAGAGAGATTGGATATTCTGAATTTCTATCGCGATCGGTTTCGCTTTATCGTCATTGACGAGTATCAGGACACAAACTACGCTCAGTATATCTTCTCGCGGATGCTCGCGGAAAAGTACGAAAATATCTGCGTTGTAGGCGACGACGACCAGTCTATCTTCGGCTGGCGCGGGGCCGATCCAACCAATATCTTTAAATTTGAGCACGATTTTCCCAACTGCAAGGTCGTCCAGCTCAAGTCGAACTACCGCTCGACCGCGCGAATCCTGCGGGCGGCTTCTGCTGTGATCAGCAACAATCAGTTCCGAAAACCCAAAGAACTGATCGCTGAGCGCCCTGAAGGGGAGAGGCTCTATCTCTATCCCGCCCGCGACGAGCACGACGAGGCCGACTTTGTCGCGCGACAGATCTGGGAGTTGCACCAGAGCAACGATGTGCCGCTCAATCACATCGCGGTGCTCTATCGGGTGAACACGCTCTCGCGCGTGCTGGAAGAGGCTTTGATACGTTGGAATATCCCCTATGAGATCGTGCGCGGGTTGAAATTCTACGAGCGCGCCGAGATCAAAGACATCTTGGCGTATTTGCGCTTTCTCCTAAATCCCCATGACGATCTGAGTCTCTTGAGAATTGTGAACAAGCCCCGGCGAGGGATCGGGGAGAAGACTATTGCAACGCTCCAGATGCGGGCTCGCTCTGAGGGCTGCTCCCTGTGGGAGGCCCTAGCGCGGGCAAGCGAGGACGAGGCGTGGAGCCCCAGCGTCCGCAAGCGCCTTCACGAGTTTACTGAGCTCATAAACGCCCTGCGGGAGTATTCCCTCACCCATAGCCCCAGTGAGCTCACCGATGAGCTGTTGCGCCGTACGGGATATCTCACAGAGCTACAAGCCGACATCTTAGCATCCGAAGAGCGATTAGGAAATATTCGGGAGTTCATAGGGTACTTGAAAGAATTCGAACAACGCGGCGGACTGAGGGAATTCTTAGAAG
>JBEPZC010000055.1:0-6603 GCA_041641035.1 Candidatus Bipolaricaulota bacterium | reverse complement strand
CGCCTCCAACGAGGCGAACACTATTTGGTCATTGCCAAGCGCTTCCCACCGGAGTTCAACGCAACCCACTGGCCCCAGCTCATCCGTACCGTCGTTGAGGACGCGGGCTATAGGGTCTCAGACATAGATCGCATCTATTTCACGCAGATCAACCTCAATACGATTAAGCAAGTCATGCAGACCCTGGAGTTGCCCTTAGAGAGAACCCATTGGATCATGGACAAGTGGGGGTATGTGGGGTCGGCGTGTGTGGCGATGGCCTTGGATGATCACATTGAGCAAGGGCGAGGCCCGAAGCCGGGAGACTTAGTAGTCTTCTGCGCTTCTGGGGGCGGGTACGCCATGGCCGCGACGGCGTTCTTATGGTAACACACCAAAAGATATGATCGAGCAATATATCGTCCTAGGCTTAGCTCAAGGCAGCTTGTACGCCCTCATGGCCCTGGGCATGGTCTTGATATTTAAGACAACTGATATCGTGAACTTCGGCCAAGCCGATATGACCATGTTCAGCGCTTATGTAGGGTTCACGCTAATGGTAGGGCTGGGCTGGCCCTTCTGGGCAGCGCTGCCTCTCGTGATTGCTTTCGGTTTTTTGTTGGGAATTGTCGTCGAGCGGCTGGCATTGCGTCCAGCTCAACAGGCCCCTGTCGTGAGTCTGTTGATCGTGACGCTGGGGGTCGCGTTGATGCTCAACGCTATCGCCAGCTGGATCTGGGGATTCGACCCCAAGTCGCTGCCCTATGCGATCAGTGGGCCGCCGGTCGTGTTGGGCAATATAATTCTGACCCGACACGATCTGGTGATCTTTGGCACGACGATCTTGTTGAGCGTGGGGTTCTTTGCGCTCTTAAAATTTACCAAGATCGGGACGGCGATGCGCGCGGCAGCGCAGAACAGATTGGGGGCGCAGCTTCTGGGCATCCCCGTCCATAGAATCAATATGTTGAGCTGGGGGCTGGGCGTCGCACTCGGAGCGGTCGCGGGGGTGCTCATTGCCCCTTTAGTTTTTTTAGATCTTTACGTGATGGTCTTTGTGATGCTCAAGGGGTTCGCAGCAGCGGTCCTTGGGGGATTCACGAGCTTACCAGGGGCTATTGTTGGGGGGTTGTTGGTCGGACTCTTTGAGAGCTTGCTGATCGCTGTGCCGTTCGAGTTGGTCAATCAGCTCAAGGAGACGCTCGTCTTCGTTTTGATCGTTGTGCTGTTAGCGGTGCGTCCTCAGGGGCTGTTGGGGGAGCCAATCCACCGGAGGGTGTGAGATGCCTGCGCGGGCATGGCTGGGCCTGCTGCTCCTTGGGCTGGTGCTTATGCCCGTGGGGCTCAAGGGCTATACGATCTATATCGTCAGTCTCGCTGGGGCGAACGTGCTCGCAGCCGTGGGGCTCAATATCTTAATGGGCTATGCGGGGCAGGTCTCGATTGGACAAGCAGCGTTTTTGGCTATTGGAGGCTACACATCAGCGCTCTTGATGACCGAGCTGGGCTTGGCGTTTTGGATCGCCTTCCCCTTCGCTGGGCTGATAACGGGAATAACGGGATTGATTCTGTTTATCCCTGCACTGCGCTTGAGCGCGATCTATCTGGCGATCGCGACGCTGGGCTTTGGCGCAGCTGTCCAGCAACTGATCCCCTTGCCCTACTGGTCTGCGATCTTGGGGGGACACGAAGGGATCAAAGTCCCCCGGCCTTCCCTTGGGGGTTTTGTCTTCGACACGGACTTGGAGCTTTACTATCTCACTTTGGTCATTGTGCTTATGCTCATAGCTCTCTCGCAGAACGTAGTCCGCTCCTACATTGGGCGGGCGTTTATTGCGCTGCGCGACAAGCCCGCCGCTGCCGAAGCCCTGGGGATCAACCCAACTCGATATAAAGCCTATGCGTTCTTCATCAGCGCGTTTCTGACGGGGATCGCCGGTGCGCTGCAAGCGCATATAGTAGGGCGCATCAGTCCAGGGGAATTTGGGCTGGGCAAGTCTATCGAGATCTTCGCCATGGTGATCTTAGGTGGGATCGGGTCGCTTCCCGGTTCTGTGCTTGGTGCTCTCTTCTTGACGTTTTTGCCCCATTGGCTGTCGGGAGCGAAACAGTTCTACACGTTCGCCTACGGCGCAGCGCTGGTGCTCGTGATCATCTTCATGCCCTACGGGGTGTGGGGGTTCTTCATGCGTCTCTATTATCGCTTTCCCGCGCTCCAGAAGCTCTTTGCCAAGGGGACGTAAGAATGCTGAGCGTGAAAGACCTCTCGATGCGATTCGGCGGGCTTGTGGCCCTTGATAACGTTTCGCTCACCGTCAACGAGGGCGAGATCGTAGGGCTGATCGGCCCCAACGGCGCAGGCAAGACTACTGTATTTAATCTGATCAGTCGGCTCTACGAGCCGACAGGAGGAGCGATCTCGTTTCGCGGCGAAGATCTCTTACGCTTGCGCCCCTATCAGATAGTCGAGCGCGGCATCGTGCGGACCTTTCAGTTATTGGGGCTCTTCCCGTATATGACCGTCTTAGAGAATCTGATGGTCGGGGAGCATCGGGATTTTTCGAGAAACCCGCTCGAGGTGGCGCTGGGGTTGTCCCAGGCTCGCCGCGAGGAGCGGGATCGCAGGGCTCAAGCCCTCTGGCTCCTGAGGTTTCTCAAGATGGAGGCGCTCGCGGAGGCGTTCGTCTTCGCCCTGCCATACGGAACACAAAAGCTCATCGAGCTTCTGCGAGCGCTCCTTGCGCGCCCTCGCCTGCTCTTATTAGATGAACCCGTTGCGGGAATGAACGCCGCCGAGAAAGCTGCTATGAGAGAGTTCATTAAGAGAATCAATCGCGACTGGGGAATCACGATCTTCCTCGTCGAGCATGATATGAACTTCGTTATGGGGCTCTGTGACCGTGTTATTGTGCTCAACTACGGGCGGGTCATCGCTGAAGGGAGAGCGGACGAGATTCAACAGAACCCCGAAGTGATCGCGGCGTATTTAGGGGAGGGGGTCAGCATTGCTCGCGCTTGAGAACGTAGAAGTGCGCTATGGGCCCGTAGTTGCTTTGCGCGGCGTCTCGTTGACGGTCTCTGAAGGGCAGATCGTCGCAGTGCTTGGCGCCAACGGCGCGGGCAAGACAACTCTACTCAGGACGATCTCGGGGCTGCTGCGCCCTACCCAAGGGAGACTAGAGTTTTTCGGGCACGATCTGAAGAGACTCTCTCCGGAGCGCATTGTTCGCCTAGGGATCGTGCACGTCCCCGAGGGGCGTCAACTCTTCCCCGATCTGACGGTCAAAGAGAACCTATGGATGGGAAGCTACACCCGTCGCGACGGGTTTATCAAAGACGATTGGGAGCGGGTGCTCTCGTACTTTCCCGTGCTGCGTGAGCGACTCTCCCAACCAGCGGGCACGCTCTCTGGAGGGGAGCAGCAGATGCTGGCCATCGGGCGTGCCTTGATGGCTCGCCCCAAAGTATTGCTCTTGGATGAGCCGTCACTGGGCTTAGCCCCCTTGACCGTACAGAATCTCTTTGGTTTTCTCAAAGACCTCAACAGCCGCGACGGCATGACTCTCTTATTAGCAGAGCAGAATGCGCATCTCAGTTTGCATATCGCCCATAAAGCCTATGTGCTGGAGACGGGGAAGGTCGCGCTAGAAGGGCCAGCCCAAGAGCTGCGGCGTGATCCCAAAGTCCAACGGCTCTACCTTGGGGCTGAAGTGAGCCTTTGACAGAACAGAGAGAGGGGTGCTACAATTTTCATGAGAGTTGGATCGCCCATCAGAAAAGTTTGGAGGAGGTGCGCCATGAAGTCCTCTCGTAGTGTGTGGCTGCTGGTGTTTTTGCTGGCAGTTGTCGGCAGTGTGATCGTCTCCGGCCCGGCTCAAGTGACCCCAGGGGCAGTCCTGTGGAAGGTCCACAGCGGCGGGCAGTTTTTCTTCTCCTCAGCGGCGGTTGGGCCTGACAACATGATCTACGTCGGCTCGTGGAATGGGCAACTTCTTGCCCTCGATTCTCAAGGCACGCAACGATGGTCTTTCAAGACCGGCGGCCCGATCTTCTCTTCCCCCACCGTCGGCCCTGATAAGACGATCTATGTCGGCTCGCTCGACCGCAACGTCTACGCTCTCAATCCCGATGGGACCCTCAAATGGAGCTTTTCTACTCAAGACGGGGTCTACTCCTCCCCAGCCCTGAGCAGCGACGGGAAGATCTATATCGGCTCACGCGATAAGAATCTCTATGCCCTCAACTCTGATGGCACCCTGGCGTGGAAGTTCGCCGCCGGCGCGGAGATCGAGTCTTCACCCGCTATCGCTGCTGATGGCACAATCTACGTCGGCTCCTGGGACGGAAATCTATACGCAGTCAATCCTGATGGCACCCAGAAATGGAAGTTCTCCGCTCAAGACAAGGTCGTCTCCTCCCCAGCGATTGGTGCCGACGGCACGGTCTATGTCGGCTCCGACGACGGTTTTCTCTACGCAGTCAAGCCCGATGGCTCGCTCTTGTGGAAGTACGAAGTCATAGACGTCGTCCGCTCATCGCCGGCTATCGGTGCGGACGGCACGATCTACGTTGCGGGCTACGACGGGAATCTCCATGCGATCAAGCCCGACGGCTCGGTGCGTTGGCAAAAGAGCCTCGGAAGCATATACTTTTTCTCTTCCCCAGCCATCGGGGCTGATGGGGTGATCTATATCGGCTCGGACAAGGGAGAGGTCTACGCCCTCGCGCCCGATGGTGCTGTACAATGGCAGCGCCCCACAGGCGGAGCAGTCTTCACTTCTCCCATGATCGCCAAGAACGGGACGGTCTACGTTGGCTCAAACGACGGGTTTTTCTATGCTCTCAGCAGCACCAGTCAAGGGGCAGCGAGTTCTCCTTGGCCGATGTTCCGACACGATCTGTGTCATACGGGTCGTGTCGATGGCAGTTGCCCATAACACCGAAGGAGGTTAATAGAGATGAAGAAGCTCGTATTAGCAGTCATCATCGGGTTGGTGTTGGTCGGGATTGGCAGCGGGGCGCAGCAGACGCCTGGTGTGACCGCCAACGAGATTGTCTTAGGGGCATTTATTGCTCAATCGGGAGCGCTGGCAGGCGTGGGGACGCCGGTCTTTCGCGGGGCGAGCGCATACTATAACTACGTCAATGACGTCCTGGGCGGCGTCAACGGGAGAAAGATCAGATTCATCGCGTGCGATGACGCGTTCGATCCCACCAAGACCGTAGCGTGTGTGAAAAAGCTCGTCGAAGAAGATAAAGTCTTTGCGATCGTCAATTCGCTTGGGACGGTGCCCCATGCTGCTGTCATGGAGTATCTCATCAAGAACAACGTCCCTGTCGTCTCGCCGCACGCCAATTACACGCCGTTCTCCAAGCCCGTCAAGAATAACTATTTTGCGATTCAACCCAATAACGAGATCTTCGGCACAGCGCTGGCGCGCTACGCCGCCCAACGATTCAAAGCGAAGAGGATCGCTGTTCTCTATGTGGATGACGCGTTCGGGCAAGAGCTGCTCGGCGCTGTGGTCGCGGAGCTGAAGCGCAACAAATTAGAGCCCGTGCTCACCGTACCCCATCCAGGCACCGAGACAGCGTTCCGGTCCTATGTCGTCAAACTGCAAGGGGCCAACCCTGATGCCGTCATCTTGCTGACGTATCTGGTGCCGTCGGCCTCGATCTTGAAAGAAGCTGAAGCCGTGGGGTTTAAGCCCAAATGGCTTGCGACCAACGTCCAAGCTGACGTCCGCATGATCTCGCTCGCTGGAGTCTCTGCTGTCGAAGGGTTGATCGTCACCGGCTTTGCTGCTGATCCTACACTCCCCAATCATTCTGGGGCAGCGAAGTTCCGTGCGCTCCTGCAGAAATACTTCCCCGGGGAGCTTCCCAGCGGCTTCAATGAGATCGCGTATGTTGGGGCGATGCAAGCCGTCGAGGGGCTCTTCCGCGCCGGTCCCACCCTCACCCGCGAGCGCTTCATCCAAGCGCTCGAGACGCTCACGAATTGGGATGCCGAGGGCTTGGTCCCGCCGATCACCTATGCCCGCGATGACCGCCGCGGGATCACGATCTTGTATATGACCAAGTTCGAGAAGGGGAACATGGTCTTCGTTGAGGCGTTCTCTGCAGACCCCTTGGACGTCGTGGGCTCCCGAAGCTGCATGGTAGATAATCTCGCGCTGGCTGAGTTCGACATTGCCAAGCGCACGGTGAAGATCGAATGGGATTACTCCGGAGCAGTGAAGAACTTCTCCGTCACCTGGGGTGATGGCACCGCACCGACGACCGTACCGGTAGCCAAAGAGCCTTCGGCCAATCACACATACGGCGGCCTTGGGGGATATCTCGTCCGCGTCACCGCAACGTGCAGTGACGATACGACAGACGTCGAGACCCTTAAGGTCAATCTGTTCGAGTAAACCCAGAAGAACACAGAAGAGCGGGGCATCTTCAGCCCCGCTCTTCTGTTTTTGGAGTGCTGTTTGATATAATATCTCGAACAAGGAGGCCCTATGCGACGTCTGTCCGTCTTCGTGTTCTTGGCTCTTCTGTGGAGTGCCGTCGCGCTGGCCAACCCCATCGTCGAGGGCGACTGGGTTCGCTATGAGACCGAGAGATTCTTCGTCT
>JBEPZC010000054.1:0-6811 GCA_041641035.1 Candidatus Bipolaricaulota bacterium | reverse complement strand
TTGGGGTACCAGAGCGTCACCGTATATGTGCTATTTCGGTGGCCGCTGCGCACGGCGAAGGTCGCTGCCCACTGGGCTTGGGGCGCAGGCTGCATCAGGTCGTTGACGAACTCGATCTGGAGAGAAAGAGTCTGGCCGTCAGCCAAGGGGGCTGGCAGCGCCACGCGCATCAGCGTGTCTTCAATGGAGAAGGGGAGCGGTTGCCCCAGTGCCGTTACGCTCTTGATCTCCATGAAGGCATCGTCATCAGAGAAGGCGTAGATCGCCGAGGGGGGAATGCCAGCGCGTTGTAGCTCTTGTTGATACTTTGTGTTGGCATCGCGCTTGAAAGCATTGGGGACGACGTGAAAATAAAGCTCTGTGAGTGCGGTGCCGGTGCGGTTGGTAAAGCGCACCGTCTCGGTGCCCGTGATAATATTTTTCGCCGTGTCGAGCTGAGCCGAGATTGTGTACTCGATCTCGTTGGGCAGAGCCAAAGAGACAAGAGACCAAAAGACAGAGACCAGCATCGATACTCCGAGAGTGAGCGCAACGATTCGCGTGCGCATAGTAGCCCCCTTTTGGGTTTCTCATTGATTTTGTATTATACTCGATACGACGGAGCATAGCGATGCAGGCTGTTATTGTAGCTGCAGGAGAGTCTTCGCGATTTTGGCCGCTGGCTGAGGGCGGGCATAAGAGCCTCTTTCAGCTCTTAGGCCGCCCGATCATTGCTCATACGGTTGAAGCCCTTAAGCGCGCTCGCATCACTGAGATTGTCATCGTGCAGTCTCCCCGTCGCGCCCTTGAGGCTCACCTTGGAGATGGCGCGAGCTTGGGGGTCAAGCTCTCGTACGTCGTGCAGCCGGAGCCGCGGGGCATGGGCGATGCGCTTGCCAGAGCTGAGCCTCTCCTTGAAGACCCTTTTCTTGTCGTCAATCCCCAGCACGTCACCGTGAACGAGATCGTTCCCCATATGGGTGCTTTGGCTTCTGGAGCCGATGCCGTGCTCGTCGGCTGCGAGACGGATCGCCCTCACGAGTACGGGATCGTCAAGCTCGACAAAGACCGAGTTATAGATTTAGTAGAAAAGCCTGCACCGGGGACGGAGCCCAGTCGCACGCGCCTTGTGGGGATCTATCTCTTGACAAAAAGAGTTTTTGATTTCTCTCGTCGTGTGCCGGAGCACCCGTATGCGTTTGAAGATGCTCTCAAGCTCTTGATGCGCGAAGGCACAGTGCGCATCCTGAAAATCTCAGAGGAGCCACCGACGCTCAAGTATCCCTGGGATCTCTTTAGGCTGGCGCGACTTCTCATGGACAGAGCGATTACCGCGCCTCACATCGCTCCCAGTGCCTATATTCACTCGAGCGCTCTCATTGAAGGACCGGTTTGGATTGGCGAGGGCGTAAAGATTTTCGAACATGCCGTCGTCAAGGGGCCGTGTTATGTTGGAGATCACTGCGTGATCGGGACAGGCTCGCTGGTGCGTGACTATTCGGATGTAGAAGCGCACACGGTGATCGGGGCCCATGCTGAAGTCGCTCGCTCGATCTTTCAGAGAGGCTGCTCGACGCATTCGGGGTACTTTGGCGATTCGATCTTCGACGAAGCCGTCAAGATCGGTGCGGGCACGGTGACGGCGAACGTGAGAAATGATCGAGGGCTTATACGGCCGTGGGTGAAGGGATCGCGCATCGAGACGGGACTGAGCAAGCTGGGAGCCATCGTAGGGCGCGAGACGCATATTGGGATCTGTGCGATGCTCATGCCCGGTGTGCTGATCGGCCCGCGCTGCGAGATCGGCCCCGGCAGCGTTGTGCGCAAAAATCTTGAGGCCGACACGCTCTATTACGCCAATCCCCATGAGCTGATACACAAAAAGCGATCTGCTTAAACAGCTTGCTTTAGGAGGGGCCGCAGGATAATCGGCGTCGCAATCGTCGTGAGCAGGACGATCATGACTAAGATCGTGTACCACTCTTGAGTGAGTATCCCGTTGACCAAACCGAAGAGCGCAAAGATGAGTCCGACTTCGCCGCGAGGCATCATGCCTACTCCCACGGCCCATCGAGTCCCGCGTTGGGATCCGATCCCGCTCAGAAGCTTCCCCACAATAGCAACTCCCAAAAGCACAAGCGTATTTATAATAACTGACACCTGCCCAAGCAGCATCGGGTTGAGCAAAGCCCCAGCTTTAACAAAATAGAAGGGTACGAATAGATCTACGAGTGTTTCGACCTGGCGGGTGATCTGGCGCTCTTGCGGGACGTACTCGAGCATTAGGCCTGCAGCAAACGCGCCGACCACGACAGCAAGCCCTAAACTCTCCGCAAGCACCGCCAGGGATAAACAGAAGACGAGCGCAGCAACGATGAGCATCCCCCGTGTCTCCAAGCGCTCTATGATCCCAAAGAGTTGGGGAGCCCAACGGACACCGAGCACAAGACTGACACTGAGCACGATCAGGGAGAGCACGCCCTCTAAGATCAGTCTTCCCCATTCGAACGGGCGCGTCGTCAGCCACGCGTGAAACCCCGCGAGCATCCACAAGGCGATGAGGTCATCGAGTAACGCTGCGCCGAGGATGATCGAGCCGCTGATCGTGTGGAACATCCTGGTTTCCCAGAGCAGATGGCCACTTTTGGCTAAGCTCGTCGCTGTCAAGGTCGCACCGACAAAGAGAGCCACTTCCCATGTCAGCCCGATCGCGCGCACGTAGAGCGCCGCCAGCACGAGGGGCGCTAATATGCCCAAGAGAGCAACGCGTATAGCGGGTGTGCGGGTTTGGAAGAGCTGGTTGAGATCAGCGATCAGGCCCAGATAGAACGCGAGCACGATGATCCCGATCTCGGCGAGAAAGGCTAAGATGGGGTCTTTGGGGTCGACCCACCCTATAAGATAGGGCCCCAAGATCATGCCCAGGAGCAGCTCTCCGACGATAGGGCTTTGGCCAATGCGTTCCAACAACACGGCTAAGAGCTTCGCCCCGCCAAGAATGACGATGATCTTGAGGGCGATCTCGGTGAACTCTGTCTCCATGAAAGCTATAGTAGCGTATGAGGCGGTGCGCTTGCCAGGGGGGGCGTGAATCGCTAGAATGAGTGTGATTGCCGACGTAGCTCAACAGGCAGAGCAACCGCTTTGTAAGCGGTGGGTTGCCGGTTCGACTCCGGCCGTCGGCTCTGGTCGGCGGATGCAATCCTTGTCATCTTTTGGTAAAATAGTTTTCTAGTCTGCAGGGGTTCCGGAGCGGTCAAACGGGACGGACTGTAAATCCGTTGGCCTGTGCGCCTACGGGGGTTCAAATCCCTCCCCCTGCACTGTTTGCGCTAGCCGGTGCTTTTCTCTATAATAACACGCCGGCCCGCGTAGCTCAGTGGGTAGAGCGTTACCTTGGTAAGGTAAAGGTCACCGGTTCGATTCCGGTCGCGGGCTCAGAGATGTGCAGAAGTGCTGCGGTATTGCTGTGCTGCAGCCGACGGCAGCACTTCGGCACGACAGCACAGCAATGCGTACAGAGGAGGATCTATGGCAAAAGCCAAATTCGAGAGGAAAAAGCCCCATGTGAACGTGGGCACCATCGGCCACATCGACCACGGCAAGACGACCCTGACTGCGGCGATCACCGAGGTCTTGGCTCTTAAAGGGATGGCCAAGGCCCGTACTTACGATGAGGTCGCCAAGGCTAGCGAAAAACAGGGTCGTCGCGATGCCACCAAGATCTTGACCATCGCGATCTCGCACGTCGAATACGAGACGGAGAAACGCCACTACGCCCATATTGACTGTCCTGGCCATGCCGACTATGTGAAGAACATGATCACCGGGGCGGCCCAGATGGACGGCGCGATTCTCGTCGTAGATGCCTCCGAAGGCCCTATGCCCCAGACACGTGAGCACGTCCTGTTGGCTCGCCAGGTGAACGTCCCCTATATCGTCGTCTTCCTGAATAAGATCGACGTGGTGGACGACCCTGAACTGATCGACCTTGTTGAGGTTGAGATTCGCGATCTGTTGACGAAGTATAAATTCCCTGGCGACAAGGCGCCGGTCATCCGCGGCTCAGCTTTGAGGGCCTACAAGAACCCCAGCGATCCGGAAGCAGCCAAGTGCATCTGGGACTTGATGAAGGCTATAGATGAGTACATTCCAGAGCCAGTGCGCGATATAGACAAGCCCTTCTTGATGTCCATTGAGGACGTCTTCTCGATCAAGGGGCGCGGCACAGTGGTCACGGGGCGCGTGGAGCGCGGGCGTCTCACGCCAGGCCAGGAGGTCGAGATCGTCGGCCTCAGGCCCGAATCGCGTAAGACCGTCGCGACGAGCTTGGAGATGTTCAATAAAGTCTTAGACGAAGCCATCCCCGGGGACAACATCGGGGTACTGTTGCGCGGGATCGAGAAGGACGAAGTGGAGCGCGGCATGGTGCTTGCTGCTCCTGGCTCGATCACCCCGCACACGAAGTTTGAGGCGGAGGTCTACGCTCTCAGTAAAGATGAGGGCGGACGCCACAGCCCGTTCTTCTCCGGGTATAAGCCGCAGTTCTATTTCCGCACGACCGACGTCACCGGCGTTGTGACGCTCCCCCCAGGGATTGAGATGGTCATGCCGGGGGACAACGTGCGCATCACGGCGGAGCTGATCAGCCATATCGCTATGGAGGAACAACTGCGCTTCGCGATCCGTGAGGGTGGGCGCACCGTCGGTGCGGGCGTCGTAACCAAGATCTTGGAGTGAGGAACGAGTATGCCCCAAGAGCACGTGACGATGGCCTGCACAGTCTGTCGCCATCGCAACTATCACACGACGAAAAACCCCAAGAACGTGCGGAACAAGTTAGAGCTGAAGAAATACTGCAAGTGGTGTCGCAAGCACACCCTGCACAAAGAAGTGTGATATGTCTCATAGGCCCGTAGCTCAACTGGCAGAGCAACCGACTCCAAATCGGTAGGTTGGGGGTTCAAATCCTCCCGGGCCTGCTCAATGAGAAGTCGGGCTTTTGGGGCCACTCATCAGGAGAGGACATGCGAGATAAAGTCGTCAATTTCTTCCGCGAAGTCCGCGGGGAGTTCAACCGTATCACCTGGCCAAGCCGCGTGGAGATCATCGGCTTGACAGCCTTAGTGATCATCATCATAGTGATGCTGTCTCTATATACGTTTGTGTGGGATTCGATTTTCAGGCTTGTCTTAGAGAGGGTGCTCGGACGATAATCGCTATGAAACGATGGTATGCGATCCAGACCTATGCGGGCAGCGAGCTGAAGGTCGCTGAGCTGTTAGAGGAGCGCGTGCGCCAGCTGGGCTTGGAGCGCAAGGTCGCGGCGTTTCAGCTCAACGGGAGAGAGGTGCGCTTCTTGGCTCCTGTCGAGGAGGTCATTACGTCCAAGGCCCGACGGGGGCGCACGGGAGAGTATCGTGTCCCGTATGAGTATGAGCTGAAGATCGAGCCGAACAAGCGCATCCAAAAGGGCGATATTATCGCGGTCAAGCCCGCCAAATATATGAGCTTCGACGCGAAGGTGAAACGGATCGAGACGCTCCAGCGGGTCATCGTCGAGATGAGCAATCGCAATGAAGAAGAATTTCTTATTCCCCTGGAGAAGCGCATTCGGCGCGACATTCGTACGGGCGAAAAGATCCCACCTGGCGTGCCGCTGACGACCGATTCGGATCCGAACTTTCGGACGCCCGCGGTCAAGACAACAGTCGTGCAGCGCGATCGCGTCAAGCGCGTGCAGCTTGAAAGGCTCGATACGAACGAGACGGTAACCCTGCTTGTCCCAGAGAAATATCTCGTTCGGTTGAAAGAAGGGGTCATCCTCAAGAAGGGCGACTTGCTTGAGAAAGAAGACAAGATCGAGTCGCGCGCCTCAGGGTTGGTCAAGATTAAAGAGTATAAAGACAAGCGCGTCGTGACGGTGCAGTATATCGAGAAGCGCCGGCTCTTTCCGGGGTATATCTTCGCGTACATGGAGATGGGCCAGGACACGTTGCAGTTAACCGAGGGGATTAAGTGTCGGTTTGTGGGCAATCCCCCGTTGCCGTTGAGCGAGGAGGACATGAAAGTAGTCAAGCGTAAGGCGGGCTTGCTCGAGGCGCCCAAGGCTGTCGGCCCCAGGATCGAAGTCGAATTCGAAGTGGGTGAGGTCGTGGAGATCATCGAGGGGCCGTTTGCGGACTTCACCGGAGCGATTGTCGAGCTGGACAAGGAGCGCGAGATCGCGACGGTCACTGTCAGGATCTTTGGGCGCGAGACACGAGTGGATTTGCCATTTGAGAGCATTCAGAAGATTTAGGAGCGTGGAAGATGGCTGCCAAAAAGCAAGTCGTTGCTGTGGTGAAATTGCAACTGCCTGCGGGGCAAGCGACCCCTGCACCCCCGGTAGGGCCGGCATTGGCCGAGCACAAGATCAATATCGCTGATTTCTGCAAGAAATTCAATGACGCCACGAAGAACGAAGAGAAGGGGTTGATTATTCCCGCGCAGATCACGATCTACGCTGATCGGTCATTCGATTTCGTGCTGAAAAAGCCCCCAGCGAGCGAACTGCTCAAGCGGGCTGCCGGTGTCCCTAAGGGCTCTGGCCAGCCCAACACGGTCAAGGTGGGCAAGATCACAAAAGAGCAGCTGCGGCGCATCGCCGAGATGAAGATGCCCGATATGAACGTCAACTCGATCGAAGCCGCGATGAAGACGCTCGCGGGGACAGCGCGCAACATGGGCATCGAGATCGTAGAAAGCTAGGAGATTCTATGGAGCGCAGCAAACGCTACTTAGCCGTCAAGGAGAAAGTTGACCGGACAAAGTTCTACACCGTCGAAGAAGC
>JBEPZC010000053.1:0-6857 GCA_041641035.1 Candidatus Bipolaricaulota bacterium | reverse complement strand
TACCAGGCCAAGGACGACAGCCTAGAGCGGAGAGCACCTCTGTCCCTGGAGGAGGGGGAAAAAATTTGCCATCGCTGGGGTGGAATCTCTACAATATGGGCATTGAGAGCCAGATGGGCGGCTCCCTTCTGCCGGCACGGGGGCTGTCCATCGGGTTTATCACAGACCATAAGGGGGGTATTGTCCATGAATAAGGCGGAGTTGGCAGAGATGGTAGCCAAGCAGACGGGCTTGAGCAAGAAGGCGGCCAAAGAGGCCGTGGACGCGATGTTCGCCACGATCTCCAAGACGATGTGTGACGGGGAGCCCGTGAGGATTACGGGCTTTGGGACGTTTGAGGCCCGTGCACGCAAGAGCTCGATGCGCATCAATCCCCAGACCGGTCAGCGCATCATGGTCGCCTCGAAAGCTGTGCCCAGTTTCCGCGCTGGGCGCGAACTGAAAGATATGGTGCGCAAGCGCTTGAAAGTGGTGGAAGCAGGCGGCAAGCTCTCTATCAAGCGCGCCTAATCAACAAGAGGGGCGAACGATCGTTCGCCCCTCTTTTAATTTTAGCTCTCAGCCATCTTTTTGAGGGTGACAACGTCGTCGAAGTCGGCGTCGCCGTCGTTGTCGAAGTCGAACGCGCGTGCGTTCTCTTGGACGGAGGGCTTTTCGATATTCAACCCCAAGAGCGCAGCGTCTTCAAGAGAGAGCTTGTTGTCAGCGTTGATATCTTCGTAAAGGCCGTCTTTATCCAAATCTTGGGGTGGGGCCTTCGCCTCACCGATGGGGACAAGCTGCAACGGCTTGATCTTGAGCACGAACTGCCCTCCCGCTAAGGACTCTCCGCCATAGTCGAGAATCGCTAGGATAAGGTACTTCCCTGGGGGTAAGAGATCGCCCTTCTTGCGCGTGCTGGTGGCTTTCACGAGGCGCTTGGCACCGGGGAGGGTGGGGAAGTTTTCTATGTTCAGTTTTTCTAGCGTTGCCCCCCGCTCATCGCGGATTTCGATGCGCCCGGTGACTTGGGGAGTGTGTACTGTGCCGCGGTTCTCAAATTCTATAAAGATATTTGGGGGATTCAGCCCGCGCACGTCTATCAGGGTGATCCGGCCCTCTTTAGTGCCGGTACCGGGAGGAGTTTCTAAGACTTTGACGGCAAAGCGCCGTCGGACGACCACGGTTGTGCCTGGCGGCTGAGGTTGGGTCTGCTTCGGAGCTGCCTCAACCATGATCGCTGCCCAGTGCGTCCCTGTGATGTCCGAAGGGATTTTTATCGAGAAGCGAATCTCTTTCTGTTCATTAGGGATGAGGTCGAATCGCAAGGGGCTGACGGAGAGCCATGATGCGAGCGAGCGGGGGAGCGTCCCTGGAGGGTAGAAGCGATTCTCCCCGGTGATGTCGCGATCCCAGTCGGCGAGGCTGATCTGAATCTCTAACGGTTCGGTTTCGTTGTTCAGCACCTGAAACGCCAAGGTCTCTGATGCTCCTCGCGGCAGGGTAAGATCGAACTCGATATTCGAGATGAGCAGTGCCTTGCTCGAGAGCACTGCCAGCCCTACGCAAAGAGCTGTGAGAAGAGCAATACGACGGATCGTGCGCTTCATTGGGTCAGTCAATATCAGTGATCTTGCCTTGGAGCTTCAACGCGCGTATGAGATCGTGCTCGGTTATCCACTTTTTGGAGAGCAGGATCTCACCGATCGTCCGTGTGCCGCCCTCTTTCTTCTGAATCTCGATGGCTTGGTTGAGCTTCTCTGGGGTGAGTTTCCCTAGATCACATAGGATTTCGCCGATTTTCTTCTTGCGCTCGAAGTACTCTTCTATGATCGAGAGGATGACAGAGCTCTTGCTACGTCGCTCCCGTTCAGCCTTGGCTTCTAATTGTTTAATGAGATAGAGGTCATCCTTCGTGTAGTAGATCGTGATTTGCATAAGCTTGTGCCCCCCTTTTAGCGTTATAAGATATTATACTATATCAAGCCGGAAGACTCTTGTCAAGGTGAAAATACGATTTACAAGGGGATGGCCCGTCATACTTGAACTTATGGAGAAGCGAGCGTGTAGATCAACGTAACGCGATAATTGCCATCGCGATGCTCTGCTCCCAGGCGCACTCGATAATCAATAGGGAGCAGGTACTCCCCTAAAGGGCCGCGAGCGAGAGTCTGGTCATGGATGGCTACAGGCACATAGGGCCCTTGGCCTGCGCGCACTGCGAGGTCGCTCACAGGCTTCCGATAGGTGCCGTCGTCACTTGGGCCCATATCGGGTTCAGAGGCGCGGACACGCAAAGCCCAGGGCACATTACTGCGAGCTATCAGTTTGAGAGCGCCTAGACGTTCTAAGAACCCTGCTTGGCGCTCCTGCGCCGTCGGCTGCGGGATGGTATAGACCGAAACGACGCTCTTCCCAGAGGGGCTCTCGCCCCAGATGGAGAGGCTCATCATAGGAGCTATGCGAAACGTTACCGTCCCGCTGGCCGAGCTTTGTGAGGAGCTTTCCAAACTGAAAGCCAGGCCACAGACACCTATCATCGCAGCAACCGCAACGAACTTTTTCATGGTCCTTTGGCAGCCCAGCCACCGTAACAGCTTACGCTATCGTAGGTCTGAGGCTTTGCGCCCCGCGCTTTCGCGCGGTTTGCCTTTGTCAGGACCGTCTGTTAGGCTGCGTTTTGCACCTCCGTTCAACGAATGAACTATAGCACAAGGGAATCACTTTGTCAAGGGGTGAGAGTCTCACTATCTCACTGGTATGAGGGTAATGCGTGTTACGTAGTGTGCTGTGGTGAGTCGTTTTTATGGACCGCCAAATAGAAAGCGCAGCTCGACGCCAAAGCGCCACTCAAGCCCAGAGCTTCCGGGGCAGTCCGGCCCAAAGCAGATCTCGGTGAACGCCCGGAAGAACGCCAGCTCGAAGAGCGATTGGAAGACTTGCTTGCGGAAGGAGAACGCCCCATTCCCAGGGCCTGCAGGAGGCGGATCGGCCAAGAGCGTGAGGCTGCGCCATTGGAAGAAGCTCCAGCGCAAGTGCAGCTCAATGGGCAAGAACGTCAAGTAAACTGAAGGCGGGACGAACTCAAACGTCGAACTGATCGTCATGCGCAGGCGCAGATCGGCTGCTGGGACGTTCACTTTCACTGCGAGCGCCGGGATGAGCTTCCTCAGCCCACTCGGTGTGAAGAGTGTCATCACACTGAACGAAGCGATATCCAAAGCGTAGAATTCCGCAGCGATGATCTCCTCTGTGAAGACGAACGGTGCGGTGACGACGCGATCCGGCTCACGATCGCTGAACGTGTCGAGCTTCACAGTTCTGGGTTCAAACCCGAAGGGCTCGTTCACGATGGGCAGTTGATCCAAATCCAAATCTTCGACCACTCGGACGACCCCAAAGCCCGTGTAGCTTGCGATAGTGAACCATGTTGTCTTAGCAGCAGCTTCGACGATCAGCCCGACCTCCAACGAAGGGCTTTGGTTCTGCAAGATGAGCTCAACGCCGATGGAGACCCCACCAAAGCTCAGGGCAGCAACCAGCTCGTTCCTGTCAAAAGTAAACCCGTTGATAAACGTCAAGCGATTGCGTGCCGAGAGAGGGGCGATCTCAACAGAAGCGATGAACTTCTGCCAGCGCAACAGATTGATGTCGAACTTCGTATCGGTCGCAAACGCAGCCTCGGCGACGCTGATCCTTGAGAGAATACGGAACTCGGCATTGAGGAAGTACGGTGAGACGTTGTTAAAGCTGAGCTCGCTGATGAAGCGCCCCAGCACAGATTGGCCGGACGCTATTTGCCCAAGGGAAGCAATCAGGAGGAGAACCCATACGCCGCATAGGATGCCACGCTGTATTTGATTCATACGGCATAGACTCTATACAGCGTAGGGCAGGCTGCCAAGGAAGCCCGTGCAGGGAGTGGCTGGCTTCGGTCCGACCGCCAAGTGACCGATGTCTCAGTCTAATAAGGGCTGTAAAACCTCCTCCAGCGTAGGATGGCCGATCTCCTGGAGTTCGTAGAGCACGCGCGTCGTGGGTACGTCAAATCTTATGAGTCTCTTCAGGTCGATCGGCGTGCCGATGATCACGGCATCGCAGTCGGTGCGTTTGATCGTCTTAGCGAGATCTCTGATTTGCTCTTCCCCGTAGCCCATGGCTGGCAGAAGCTTCCCGATATGGGGGTACTTCTTGAACGTCTCTGCGATGGAATTGACAGCATAGGGGCGCGGGTCTACGAGCTCTCTGGCGCCGTATTTTTCGGCGGCGAGCGTCGCCGCGCCGTAGGCCATCTCGCCGTGGGTGAGCGTGGGCCCGTCTTCGATGGCTAAGACGCGCTTGCCCTCGATCACCGAGGGGTCTTCGACGAAGAGCGGCGAGGCCGCCTCGATGATCTTCGCTTTGGGATTAAATTTTCTGATGTTCTGGCGCACGCGCTCGACCTCAGCTCGCGCGGCTGTGTCGACTTTGTTGATGACGACAACGTCGGCTAATAACAGATTAATGTGTCCAGGATAGTACGTCACTTCGTGCCCAGCGCGCAGCGGGTCAGCAACAACGATGTTTATATCGGGAACAAAAAACGAGAAATCGTTGTTCCCTCCGTCCCAGACGATGACGTCGGCTTCACGCTCCGCCATGCGCAAAATCTTCTCATAGTCCACTCCGGCATAGACGACCGTGCCTCGCTTCAGATGGGGCTCGTATTCCTCCCGTTCCTCGATGGTGCAGTCATATCTGTCCAAGTCTTTAAAGCTAGCGAAGCGTTGGCACTCTTGCTTGACTAAGTCGCCATAGGGCATAGGATGCCGCACCACCACGACGCGCTTGCCATGCTTGCGCAAAATATCTGTGACGCGACGGGTCGTCTGACTCTTGCCGGAGCCAGTGCGCACAGCGGTCACAGAGATGACGGGTTTCTTCGCTTTGAGCTGGGTCGCTTTCGGGCCGAGTAGCAGAAAATCTGCGCCAGCAGCCATGGCCCAGCTGGCCCGCTCCATCACGTATTGGTGAGAGACGTCACTGTAGGAGAAGACCACAAGGTCAACGTCATGATGAGCGATCAGGTCGACTAAATTCTCTTCAGACTCGATAGGGATACCCTTGGGGTAGAGCTTTCCTGCTAATTTTGCGGGGTAGCGCCGCCCGTCAATATCGGGGATCTGTGTTGCGGTGAACGCGACGACTTTGTAATTGGGGTTATCGCGAAAGTAGACGTTGAAATTATGAAAATCGCGGCCGGCTGCACCCATAATGAGCACTCGCTTCATGGGTCTCACTCCTTGCGCTATGATGCTGAGTATTGTGCGAGATAGATGCTAAAAAGAGCTTTGCCATCTTACCAAACGAGAAGCAATTCGTCAAGGAGCTGGGGCATTTGCAAAGCCGTGCTGGATGATTTATGCTTGGCCGTGCTATGAGCTTACACGGAAAAGTCGCATTGGTGACCGGCTCCAGCCGTGGGATCGGTCGGGCGATCGCGTTAGAGCTTGGCCGTCACGGCGCTGATGTTATTATCAATCACCGGCGCAACAGCACTCGGGCCCAGGCCGAAGTCGTCGCCCAAGAGCTCCATAGCTTGGGGCGCCGCGCAATCGTTGTGAAAGCTGACGTCGCCGACCCCCAAGACGTCGCTCAGATGTTTTCTCTCATTCAGAACGAGTTTGGCAAGCTCGATATTTTAGTCAATAACGCGGCTTCAGCTGTATTTCGTCCGTTGGTGCAGTTGGAAGAGAAGCACTGGGAGCACGTCTGGGACGTGAATCTGAGAGCACTCAATCTTTGTATTAAGCACGCGGTCCCGTTGATGGCCACCGGTGCGATCGTCAACATCACGAGTTTGGGCAGTATCAAATATTTGCCGAACTACGGGGCGCTCGGCGCTGCCAAAGCCGCTATTGAGTCGCTCACGCGGAGCTACGCTGTTGAGCTGGCCCCGGCGATCAGAGTGAACGCTGTGTGCGGGGGGCTTGTGGACGAAACAGGCTTCAGCGAGATGATGCCCGATGAGGAGAAGAAGCGCATTGTAGAATTGACCCCCGCAAGACGGATGGTTAAACCCAACGATATTGCCAAAGTCGTGGCGTTTCTCTGTAGCGATGATGCCGAGATGATCCGCGGGCAAAGCATTATCGTTGACGGCGGCATAACCTTGGGATTATTGAAGTGAACGTTATCACCAACGCAAAGACTCTCAAAGATTTAGAGTACGAGAAGCTCAAGGAGATTCTCAAGAGCTTTGCGTGCTCGGAGTTGGGGCGCGAGCTGATTCAAAACTTGCGTCCGTCTGCTGACGAGCAAGCTGTTCAGCGGGAGCTCGATCGCGTCGAAGAGCTGCGTGCAGCGTTGCTCGAGACGGATCTGTCCGTTGGCTTTGTTGAGGATATTCGTCCGGTGCTGCGCCAAGCGCGGCAGACGACAGCGCTTGGTGGCACGGAGTTCCTCGCTCTCTATAAAGTCCTCGTGCAGCTACACCGGCTGCGTGAGCGCCTCTTAAAGCTCAAAGGCTTTGCGCGCCTCCAGGAGTTGGCCGAGCGCATGCACATCTTCCGTGAGCTTGAAGAGAACATTGCACGGGTCTTCGACGACAAGGGCGAGATGCGCCCCACCGCCTCGCCGCGCCTGCGCGAGCTGACCGCGCGCAAGCGCCTCTTGGAAGAACGCGTGCAGCGTCAGCTCCAATCGCTCATTCAGTCGGGCCAGCTCGCGGGGATCTTGCAAGACAGTGTTGTCACACGGCGCTCCGGACGGCTGGTGATCCCCATCAAGAGCAGTGCGCGCCATGAGCTCGATGCTGTGGTTCACGATAGCTCCGATTCGGGGCAGACCCTCTACGTGGAGCCGACCTCCGTGGTGAACGAGAACAACGCCATTCGTGA
>JBEPZC010000052.1:0-6996 GCA_041641035.1 Candidatus Bipolaricaulota bacterium | reverse complement strand
TCAGGAGTTTGAAGTTTATCTATCTTGTTGAGGACGTTGAGCAGTGGTGGGCGGGCCCCGTCTTTAAATATAGTGTTCAACACTTCGAGGATCGTCCGCCAATGATCGAAAAGATGCGGGTTAGAGACATCGAGGACGTTGAGCAACACATCAGCGGTCTGGGCTGTCTCTAGGGTGGAGGCAAACGCTGGGATGAGCTCATGAGGGAGTTTTTTAATAAACCCGACCGTGTCGGTGATGACGGCCAGCCGTCCGTCGGGCAGACACAGCTGGCGTGTCAAGGGATCAAGCGTTGCGAAGAGCTTGTCTTCGATAAAAGTCTCCGCGCCAGTGAGCGCCCGCAAGAGCGTCGACTTTCCCGTGTTGGTGTACCCAATGAGAGCGATCTCTGGGATCTTTCGCTTCTCGCGGAGTTTGCGGCGCACGGCGCGCTCTTGTTCGGCCTTAGCGAGTTGTTCCTTGAGCGTGTACATGCGCTGGCGGATCGCGTGGCGCTCTTGAGCCAGTCGAGTCTCACCGGGGCCGCGCGTGCCGATCCCCGCGCCAGGCTGCCCCAACGCTTGCGCCCACCCGCGCAATCTGGGCAAAAGATACTCCAACTGTGCCAGCTCGACCTGGAGCTTCGCTTCCTTGGAGCGCGCCCGCTGCGCAAAGATATTCATAATGAGCTGGGCGCGATCTATGATCTTCTTCTGGATTCTCTCTTCAAGATTGCGCGCTTGCGCTGGCGTGAGCGCGTCATTGAAGACTATGACGTGTGCATCGGCTTTGGCGGCAAGCTCTCTGAGTTCATCGGCCTTCCCCTTGCCGATGAAGAACGCCGGATCAGGTCTTGAGCGCTTTTGCAGAATCGTCCGAAGGACTTCCAGCCCTGCCGTCTGGGCCAATTCTATCAGCTCTTCGATAGATTCGCGCTCCTGCCAATCGGCTCCCTGCCCCAAGTCCAACCCCACTAAGATCGCTCGTTCCCCTGCGAAAACTCGCGCCCGCTCCCCCAGCCGATCTTCAATCAGTTGGTTCATCGGATCTCGGTACCGACACCCTCCTTCTTCTCTTCTGAGACCTGTTCTTCTTCAGATATTATAGCCGCTCCCAAGCGGTTCAGCTCACCCGCCAAATCCCGATGCCCGCGCCCGATGTGCCCATCCCGATCGACAACGATCGTTGTCCCACAAGCAGCGAGCCCCGCCAAAGTCAACGCTGCACCAGCACGCACGTCGGTCACGTGCACCTCTGTGCCAGACAACTGAGCGACTCCGTCAATGAGGGCCGTAGACCCCTCAAGCCGAATATTCGCCCCCATGCGGGCTAATTCTGTCGCGTGCGCAAAACGGCTCTCCCACACGGTCTCCTTGATGACGCTCGACCCGCGAGCGACGCTCAAGAGAGCCATCATCTGGGGCTGCAAATCTGTCGGGAACCCCGGATAGGGTCGAGCTTCGACCCGCCCCCCGGAGAAACTGCCCGGCCCGTCGCTCACAACCCTGACGCTCTCCACGTGCTCCTGAACCGTGATCCCAAGCTCGTCCAGCTTACTCAACAGAGCTTCAAGATGGAGCGGCTGGCAGCGCACGGTCACGTCTCCCCCAGCGATGGCCCCAGCGATCAGAAATGTGCCAGCCGTGATACGATCGGGGATCGTCGTGTGTGTGGTCCCTTGTAAACACGGAGCCCCCTCGATGATGAGCCGACCAGGCTCGATGTAGACAGACGCGCCCATCTTGATTAAGAGTCGGGCTAAATCGTGCACTTCGGGGTCTTGCGCGGGGTTGCTGATGACCGTCCGCCCCGGGATCAAAGACGCCGTCATCATAATCTGTTCCGTTGCGCCCACCGACGGATAGTCTAAGTGAATCTCTGCGGGATGGAGTCTGGGCGCGTGGGCACGCCAGAACGCACCGAGCGATTCCAGCTGCGCCCCAAGTGCCTTCAAGCCCTTCACATGAAGATCCACAGGGCGTGGCCCGATGGGGCAGCCGCCGGGCAAGGCAAGCTGACTGGAACCCACCCGTGCCATCAGCGGCCCCAACAGCAAAAACGAGGCGCGCAGCTTGCGCACAAGCGACTCCGGGGGAGCGCTCACAAGGTCTCTCTCCGTGCGAATACTATAGACCCCACAGTCGAGCGAGTAAACACGCTTGCCCACGCTCTCCAGCAGGGCTATCATAGTCCGCACGTCCCCTACGTCGGGGACGTTCTCTAAGATCACTTCTTCGTCGGTGAGCAATGTAGCTGCTAAGAGGGGCAGTGCGGCATTCTTGGCCCCGTCCACTGCAATCTCTCCAAACAGTCGGCGGCCTCCGTAGACCACAAGCTTCATGGTGGTAAGAGCGCCAAGGGGTTGAGCGGCCGGCCATATTGCACAATCTCAAAGTGCAAGTGGGGTCCGGTCGAGTTCCCCGTGTTGCCCGAGCGGGCGATGCGCTGACCTCCTTCGACGAATTGTCCGCGATAGACTCCAATCTCCGACAGATGCCCGTAGAGCGTGCGATACCCATTGCTGTGCTCTAACACGACATAGAGCCCATACCCACGATGGCTCCCAGCGACGATCACCCGTCCGGCGCACGACGCATAGACGTCCGTCCCCTCGGGGACTTCAATGTCAATCCCCTCGTGAAAGTCGGGTTCCCCGCTGATGGGGTGAATCCTGGGGCCAAAGCCCGAGGTGAGCACCCCGCGCACCGGCCAAGCGAAAAGACTCTTCTTGCCCCCAGCCATCTGCAAATGCCGAAAGGCCGGTGAGGTGCTCGCACCGGGGATGAAAAATTCTTCTCCCGGATAGATATACTCCCGATCCTCCAAACGATTGGCCCAGAGGATCTCCGAAAGCGAGACGCTGTATGTCCGCGCGATATCGGTCAGCGTCTGGCCGCGCTTGACCGAGTGCAAGATCCCGTTCTTGACGATCTTTAACACCATCCCCGGCTCAAGCGCATGCAGATCATCAAGGACATCCGCGTTGCTCCCCACAAGAGCTTCCAGAGAAATCCCGAACCGCTCAGCGATAGCATCGAGCGTGTCCCCGGGCTGGACTTCGTACTTTATGATCTGTGGGGCAGGAGCTTCCAGAACGCCCTCGTCGCTGGGGGTGGGGCCTCCTTGAGCAGCAAACTGCTTCTCGCTGAGGGGAACCAAGCTCCGCTGCGCCCAGAAGATCCCCAGGGCGAGCACACCCCACACCAGCAAGACCCTCACTCTACTCATTGCGCATTAACTCTAGGAATTGCTCGTTGTTCTTGGTTTGCTCCATGCGGGAGAGGATCCACTCGAGGGCCTTCTGCTTATCGTTCATGTCGCTGATCATCTTGCGCAACACCCAGACGCGCTTGAGGACTTTTTCAGGGAGCAAGAGCTCTTCCTTGCGGGTGCCGGAGACTTCCAGATCGATAGCGGGGAAGATGCGCTTGTTCGCGAGAGTTCTATCGAGCACCAGCTCCATGTTGCCTGTGCCCTTGAATTCTTCAAAGACCACTTGGTCGAGGCGCGATCCCGTATCTATCAACGCCGTCCCGATAATAGTCAGACTGCCCCCGTCTTTAATATTGCGCGCCGCGCCCAGGAATTCCTTGGGCTTGTAAAGCGCTGTGGGGTCCATACCCCCAGAGAGCAATTTGCCGCTGGGGGCGATCGCTAAGTTATACGCGCGCGCGAGCCGCGTGATGGAGTCCATCAAGATCACGACGTCGCGCCCCATCTCTACTAATCGCTTCGCTTTGGCGATGACCAGCTCCGAGATGCGACAATGGATCTCGGGCTTCTGATCGAATGTCGCTGCGACGACCTCGCCCATCGTGATAGACTCTCGAAAGTCTGTGACCTCCTCGGGTCGCTCGTCCACAAGCAAGACGATGAGATAGACTTCGGGGTGATTGGCCGCGATCCCGTGCGCGATATGCTTTAACAGGGTTGTCTTACCCGCCTTGGGCGGCGAGACGATCAGGCCGCGCTGGCCTTTCCCGATAGGGGCAAACAAGTCTATAATTCGAGTCGAGAACTCATTGCTGTCGTATTCGAGCTTCAGCTGCTCCCGCGGATGGTACGGGATGAGGTCTTCAAATGCTTGCCGATTGCGCACGACCTCAGGGTCCTCAAAGTTGATCGCTTCGATCTTCAGCAGCGCGAAGTACTTCTCTTCTTCTTTGGGAGGACGAACGACGCCACTCACGATATCGCCGTCCTTGAGGCCAAAGCGCTTGATCTGCGACGGGGAGACATAGATATCGTGGGCCCCGGGCAGGCACGAGCTGTCGCGCAGAAAGCCGTACCCATCGGGGAGGATCTCCAGCACCCCGTCTTTAAAATGCAGCCCTTGTTGTTCGGCTTGGGCCTTCAAGATCGCGAAGACGAGGTCTTCCTTCTTGATGCGCCCACGCCCGTTAATATTAAACTGCTCAGCAAGGGCGCGGAGCTCCGACATGTCCTTGGACTTCAGCTCGGTGATATCGAGTAGCTCGCCCATTGGCTTCTCTTGCCCTCTTGCTTCTTTCTCTTTCGCTTCCGACATAGCGTTGGCGGGCACCTCCTAGGTAGGGAAACCGTGTGACAATTGCTGTCATTGAGATTCGCTGTGAGCACTACGGTCTTCCATATCCTGAGACACAACGGGCTCTTCCCTCTTCATAAGAAGGAGCACCCAGACATGCTGTCACAGAACAGAAGAGAGAGCAGCGCATGCAGATTTGGTAGCTATATTATACCACGTATCATCTCATTTGGCAAGCCCCAGCTCCGCGAACGCGTTATAGAGGGGAAAGCGCTCGCAGAGTCTGCGCACCGCATCGCGTGCCCGTTCCTGCGCAGCCGGGGTGCGTTCCTTGAGGACTTGGGCAATAATTTGGGCTATCTCGACCATCTCTGCCGGCCCCATCCCCCGGGTGGTCACCGCTGGGGTGCCCAGGCGAATCCCGCTGGTCACCGTGGGCTTGTGGGGATCGAAGGGGATGGCGTTCTTATTCACCGTCACCCCGACCTCCTCCAAGAGCCGTTCGGCTTGGGCTCCTGTCAGCCCGTGAGGCCGCACGTCCACCAGCACAAGATGGGTATCGGTGCCCCCGGAGACGATCCGGAAGCCCTCGCTGGCCAAGGCGCGCGCCAGCGCCTTGGCATTCTCGACAATGCGGCGCTGATACTCCCTAAACTCCGGGCGCAGCGCCTCGCCGAAGGCGACAGCTTTGCCCGCGATCACGTGCATGAGGGGCCCGCCTTGGCTGCCCGGAAAGACCGACTTGTCAATGATCTCCGCGAATTCTTTCCGGCAGAGTATGACGCCGCCGCGCGGCCCACGCAAGGTCTTATGCGTCGTCGTCGTCACGAAGTCTGCCCAGGGGATAGGTGACGGATGTACCCCCCCGGCAATCAACCCCGCGATGTGCGCGATATCCGCCATCACGTACGCCCCAACTTCCTTGGCGATCTCGTGAAATCTCTGAAAGTCAAGGATTCTCGGATAGGCGCTGGCCCCGCAGACGATCAGCTTCGGCTTATGCTCATGGGCCAGCCGACGGACCTCCTCGTAATCGATCAGCTCCGTCTCGCGCGAGACCCCGTAATAGACGGCTCGATAGAGCTTGCCCGAGACGCTCGCAGGATGCCCGTGAGAGAGATGCCCCCCATGTGCCAGAGACATGCTCAACAGAGTATCCCCCGGCTGGAGCACCGCGAAGTAGACGGCCATATTGGCTTGGGTGCCAGAGTGAGGCTGGACGTTGGCGTGCTCTGCGCCAAAGAGCTTCTTCAGACGCTCGCGGGCTAAGTCTTCTATCACGTCCATCCACTGGCAGCCGCCGTAGTACCGTCTTCCGGGGTAGCCTTCGGCGTATTTGTTCGTCAAGATCGAGCCTTGGGCTTCAAGCACCGCGGGCGAACAGAAATTCTCAGAGGCGATCAATTCGAGCGAGAAGCGCTGGCGCTCTAGCTCCTTTTGGATCGCTTCATAGACTTCGGGATCTGTGCGGGCCAGTTCACTGTTGCTCATAATAGCTCACTCGTGGGCATGGATCTTGTCGACGCGACGTTGATGACGTCCTCCCTCGAAAGATTCGTTCAGCCAGACGGTGACGATCTCGGCGGCTAGCCCAGGGCCGATCACCCTGCCCCCAATACAGAGAATATTGGCGTCGTTATCCCGACGGCTCATCCTCGCTGAGTAGACATCGCTACACGCTGCCGCGCGAATCCCCTTCACTTTGTTGGCCGCGATGGCCATGCCGATCCCAGTCCCGCAGATCAAAATCCCCCGCTCATACTCCCCCGATGCCACGGCGCGGGCGACCGCAAACGCGATGTCGGGATAGTCTACCGACTCTGGGGTGAACACGCCAAAGTCGTGCACCGCATGCCCGTGCAACACACCCTGCTTGAGGATCTCCTTCAGGGACAGGCCGTTGTGATCAGACCCAATAGCGATTTTCATTCCGTCACGCGCGTGAAGACCGAGCGCACGATATCTCCATACATCCGCAAGCGCGAGGCCAGCCCTCGCGAAAACCCAAACTTCTCCTCTTTCATCACGTGGGTCACGCCGTCGAGCTCGACAAACCCCTGCGCCCAGTTCTCTTTGAGGGCCAGCTTGGTTAACGCGATCTCGACCCCGAAATCTAATTTGTGCACCGTGCGGCGCAGCTTCTTCCACAGCGACTTGCTCAAGACCCGTTGGCCCGATAGATACGGGGCTATCGCCTGGGCAAGATCGGTGTTGAGCCGCCCTCCTCGAAAGACCCCAACAACCATATCGCGCCCTTCTTCACTATACGCCCGAATCATGCGCTCGATATGATCTGGGCGCAACCCGACCAAATCAGCATCCAAGAAGAGCAGCGTCTCGTATCGGGCTTTCTGGACCCCACGGTCGAGGGCCACGGATTTGCCACAGTTGACCGGCAGGGAGATCACCTTGACCCCAAACGACCGCGCCACGGCAGCCGTCCCATCGGTCGAGCCGTCGTCCACAACGATGACCTCGCTGACCGACGGGGCGTGCAGGAGCGGCCAGAG
>JBEPZC010000051.1:0-7048 GCA_041641035.1 Candidatus Bipolaricaulota bacterium | reverse complement strand
GTGCGCGTGCGCGACATGCGCACCCCCACGGAACACCCTGCCGAACCCTCTGTAGAGCTTGAGTTCGGTTCGCTTGACCACGAGATCACGGAAGCGATAGCGAGAAAGAATCTCTCTGAGATAACTCGTGAGATAGACCAGATCATTCGTGATCTGACGATCGCCGACTCCAACGTCGACCCCGAGGTGACGAAGCTGCTGGAGCGCGCATGGCACGCAAAGACGTGAGGGAGCAGCCCGATTTGCTCGATCTGCTCAGCAAGGTACAGCAAGAGCCCCAGAGCCCAATCCTCCGTGATCAGACCCCGCTGGCGCGGGATCAGTTTCAGCTGGAGAGATTGGAGATCGAAAACCTCTGGAGCTACAAGAAGGCCGTGGTGCAGTTTGAGCCGGGCATCACGGTGATCGCTGGGCCCAACGGCAGTGGGAAGTCTTCTCTCTTGGAGAGCATCTTCTTTGCGCTCTACGGGAGCGAAGCCCGTCATGTCATTGGGCGCAGCTTAGATGAGATCCTGCGCATCGGGGCCGATTCCGGTTCGGTGAAGCTGAGCTTCATGCACGGGGGAAAGCGCTATACGGCCCAGATCGCGCTCCGAAGGTCGGGCGGCGCAGCCAAGAGCGAGCGCGGCGGCTGCCAATTGACAGATGAGGACGGGTCAGTATGGGTCGGCACCGAACAGGTGAGCGCCGAAATCGCGCGGCTCTTCGGCATGGACCCCGAAGGCTTTGCCAATTGCGTCTACGTCCGCCAAGGGGAGATCGATAGGCTCATCCGCGCCGACCGCAAGACGCGCGAGCAGATGCTCGACGGCCTGTTGGGATTATATAAGTTAGATCTCTTCGTCAATCCCCGTGCCAAAGAGGCCCTGCGAGCGCTCAACCGCCAGGCCGATCTCATCGGTGATCGCTTGGCGCGCCTGCGCCACGAGATTGAAGCTTTAGAACGCGAAGAGCTGGGCAAACAGAAAGCCCACCTCACCCAACAGATGGAGCGCTTGCAGGACACGCTCAAGACCCTCGATGAGCGCCGCGCCGATGCCCATAAGTTATTACAGAGCTACGAGGACTCCCTGGAGCGATTCGCCCAAGCGGCTGCCGAGCTCCATCAGATTGACAGGGAGCTCTCCGACAAGCAGAAGCGTCTGACCCAGCGAGAAGTCGAGCGCCAAGAGTTCGATCGGGAGCTTGAGCGGTTGAGCGATCGACATCAGAAGGCCATGCTCGCCCTCAAAGCAAACCTTCAGAAATGCGAGATAGACAGCGCAAGCGTGCTCGAGTCCCTGGAGAAAGCGAGCTCTTTTGAAGAGGTCGCTCTCGTGCCGCAGCGGCTCACCGAATGCCACGCGCAGATGGAAGAGCGCCGAGGGCAGCTCCAAGAACTTCGAGAGCAGCTTGCGCGGTTGGCCGCAGAGCGAGCCCAGCGCGAGCGGGCTATCGCCCAGCTGCGCCACCAATATGACGAACTGTCGCGCGAGGCAGCTCACCAGCAAGAGCAGATCGAGCGCGCTTCGCAGGAGCTGACCGCTCTTGAAGAAGCTCTTGTCCATCACGAGCACGCTGTGGCGTCCCGCATAAGCACGATCGCTGCGCAAGCCCACAAGCTCGGAGTCAAGCTCTCTGAGCGCCTGCAGGATTGGGACGCTCACACCCTCTCTCAGGCGAAGTCTCTCTGGGCAGAGTCGTTACGCACGTTGGAGGAGCAGCACGATGCTGCCAAGCGCGCTGTGCTCGAAGCCAAGACCCACTACGAAGCGATCCGACAAGAGTGGGCTCGCAAACAAGCTCTCCTTGAAGAAGGTCGGTGCCCCACCTGTGGGCAAGAAGTCCCCAAGGAAGAGTTCGCCAAGATGTTGGACCAGATCGCGCCGAAGATCTCTGAATGCGAGGGCTTAGTACAGCACGAAGAGAAGGAGCTGGAGCGCATCGAGGGCCAGCTTGCCGTTTGGAAAGAGGTGCAAGGAGCGCTGGACGCAGTGGCCCTGGAGATCGAGCGCCTGGCGAGGCGGCGCGCTGAACTGACCCTGAAGCGCGCTTCCCTCAGTGAGGCTCACAAGCGCCACCAAACCCTCCAGGAGCGCCTCGCTCATCTGGAGCACCAGATTGCTACAGAGTCGCAGGTCGTGGCAGCGCAGCAGGTGGAGACTCAAAAATCTGAAGCGACTGTTGCGGCTCTCAGTGGCGAACTCACTCGCTTGACGGACGAAGCACAGAGGTGGGAAGGGATCAAGGGCGAGATTGAGGATTTGCTGAGAATCCGGGAGCAGTGGCGCGCAAAGCACCTTGCTCGCAAGACGCTCCTGGAGAGTCTCAACGAGCTACGCGGTGACATCGCGCGGTTGCTCGACCGGCGCAGCCAAGTCCAGGAGCGCCTCAAAGGCCAAGACGAGATCGAAGCGAAGCGGGAAAAGGTGCAGCAGCGCCTGAGAGAGTTAGACGAAGAGCGCGCAGCACTGCAGGCACAGTATGATCAGTTGGCACATGAGCGCGGCATCGTTCAAGGCCGCCTGGAGCATCTGGAGCGTTTGCGTCAAGAACAAGCCCACGCCCTGGCAGATCACGAGAAGATCACGAATCTCAAAGCGGAGCTCGCTGAGGTCGTCTCGATCTATCAAGGGACGAAGGTCCAGCTGCGCAAGCGCAACTTGGAGGCGCTCAATTACTATTTCAATGCGTTCTTCTCGTTGATGGACTCTGGGGACAGCTATAGTCGGGTGATCGTGCGCGACGATTACGAGATCGAGGTCGAGCTGAAGAACGGGCGGACGATCGATCCGTCCTTGATGTCGGGGGGCGAGCGGGCCTTGATCAATATCGCGTTGCGCTGCGCGATCCATCAAGTCTTGGCCAAGGCTGTGCGCCGTATGCCCCTGATCTTAGACGAACCGACGATCTATCTTGACCGGGATCGCGTTCACCGGTTACAGTTTTTGTTAGAAGATTTAGGGAAGCGTGTGGGCCAAGTGATCGTGGTCTCGCATGAGGTGGGCTTAGTTGAGGGAGCCGATCACGAGTACCGCACCGAGAAGGGCAGCGATAATATCAGTAGAGTTTATAAAGTGCGCTAATGCTTTCTTCTGATGTCCGCCGGCTCTTTCTTGAGGAACTGAAGACCTTGGGCGAGCGCGCCCAGCGGGCCGTCAGCCATCGCGATGAAGCCCGCCGCCTCTTCTTGGAACTCCAGCTGGATGGCCCTGTGAAAGCCCTGACGCCCTTAGAGCGTCGCGCTGAGCCAATTCTCGATCTTGCAAGGCACTTCGCATTCCCCGTGATCTACGGGGTGGACGGGGGCAGCACCCGCCCCATGCATTTTGCCGACGGCACCACGCTCTGCGCCAACCAAGCCGTCTTCATCGCCGATCCCCCGCGACGCCATCGCGGGCTTCCCTTGGAGACGTGGCGCACTGTCGCGCTCGTGTCCCATTCCTTTCAAAACGTCGGGGAGGCTCGGGTAACCCATACCCACAACGACTATGTCCATCACTGGAGGATTCATCTCACAAAAGACTTTGTCGAGCGTGAGGTCGAGCACATCGTCAAGGGGCTTGCTGACGTGACCAGCGAGCCCACTCATGCAAAGGAGATGCTCGAAGCTCTGGACATTCGAGAGGGCCTGCTCATCTTAGATGGGGCGCTCTATCCCATCGGACTGTATTATTATTTATTAGGCGAGCTGAAGGGGGAGTGGGGGTATCGGTGGGGGGTGCGTCTATCGGATCGCGAAGATATCGTGGCGCTGCTGGCAAGCCCGGTGCGTCTCATCGAAGCGTGCGTTGCCAGAAGACTCCCCCTGGTGGCGATCAATAAAACCCCGGAGACGAGCTGGCTGCTGCGCTTCTGCCTCGACTTTGCAGAGCGCCGCTGGGCCAGTGACCGACAGTTTATGACTGCTGTGCTGAGCGACACCCCCAAAGACTCTTTAGGCTATACTCATTGGTTCGTGCAGGAGGCCTATCCGTCATGGGAGGAGCGCGAGTCGGTCATTGACCTGCCCAAAGCCGTGAGCGATTTTGCGCTCATGTTCGACTCGAATCTCTATCACGTGGCGTTCTTCTATGTGTATGATCCGCGGGTGCGCAGCGTGGTAAAGATCGAAGCGCCGCGGGCGGTCTTCCAGTTCTGCGACCCTGAGCTCCTCCAAAAGACCTTGCTAGCGGAGATCGCACGGGGCCTGGGCGTGCCCAATGTGATCAGAAAGGCCGACAGCCGCGCCCGCATCACCCAACAGGAGCGGGAAGCGCTCATCCGCGCCTGTGGGCTCGATCCCGATTATTCTTATAACGTCAGCCGAGGGGAGAGTTTCTAACTCAGCACCCCTCATAGAGAGCAGCGCTTTCAAACGGGCTCTGGCAAGTGGCAATCTGCTCCCACACCCTCTATAATCTCCCAGAGCCTTCAGAGGGGGTTTTTATGTCTTCATGGGGAACGTGGGTTGTTGTTGGCCTGGTAGCAATCGGGCTGTTCGTCATGTGGCAAGGGCTGGGGCCTACTGGCCCAGCGCTCGTCCTGGAGGGCCAGAAGATCTCTCAGAAAGAGTTCGTCAAACTCTATGAGAATCTCGTCGCGCAGTACAAACGCGTCTACGCCCAGTACGGCCAAGACTTCTCCAAGCTCTTAGAGGGGCCAGGGGGAATCGAATTCAAGCTTGAGCTCCAAAGCCGCGTCATTGACAATCTGTTACAAAGGCACCTGATCGCTCAAGAGCTCAAGCGCCGTGGGGTCGTTCTCTCTCAGATGGACATCGACGATCAGACAGAGATTGCGCTTGAGCGCATTCTCCGGCAGAACAATCTCACCGAGGAGCAGGCCGAGCACATTCTTAAGCAGCAGGGGCGCTCGCTTGAGAGCTTCAAGCAGGAGCTACGACAAGCCGTCGCACTGGATATGCAGAAGGAGCGCCTGCGCGATCTCGTCGTCGGTCCCATCGAGCCGACCGATCACGAGCTCTCAGCGTATCTAGAAGACCATCGAGAAGAGTACGACACCCCCGAACAAGTGCACGCCCGACATATTCTCATTCGGGTCCCAGAGAACGCCTCCGAAGCCGAGATCGCTCAGGCGAAGAAGCAGATAGAAGATATTAAGCAAGAATTAGAGAACGGGGCAGATTTTTCGGAGCTGGCGAAGAAGTACTCGCAGGACCCCGGCAGCGCCCAAAACGGCGGCGATCTGGGATTTTTCAGTCGTGGCCAGATGGTCCAAGAATTTGAGGAGGCGGCGTTTGCGCTCGAACCTGGTCAAGTGAGCGATCCCGTGCGCACCCAGTTCGGATTTCACCTCATCAAAGTCGAGGAGAAAAAGCCCGCTGAGCACCCGGAGCTTGCACAAATTCGCGACAGAGTCCTCAAAGACTATATCGCAGCCGAGCGCGAGAGAAGATTTCACCAGTTCTACAGCGAGCTCAAAGCTCGCGCGAAGATCTCCATCGCTGATCGCGTTTTGCGGGTCTTCTATCTCTATGAGTACGTCGATCGGCTCGAGGAAGCCCAGCACGAGTACGCCAAGCTCAAAGATCCAAATCAGAAGCTCCATATCGCACGGGTCTTGCAGAAGAGGCTCGAAGCTCTAGGGCCAGAGGCTGCTCCGGAACTTGTGATGGCCCTCAAAGAAGAGATCATACGCCTATGGCTGGCGCAGATAACAGAGTGGCCCAATCGCTCTGATAGAACCTACGGGGTCTCGCGCATTCTCGCACTCAAGCCCAACGAGCTCCCAGGACAAGCGTTCTTCCAGATCGCTGTCGGCGCAGGCGTTCTGGATGAGACTCTACGAATACTCCAGAAGCGCTTAAAAGAGTATGGCGTTCACGAGAGCGTCGTGGTGGCTGCCGGTGACGACCAGATAGCCGTATGGGTGCGCACCGATACGGCAAATGCCGTGGAGCGGCTGCTGAGCGTCAGGGGGCAGCTTGCGCTGAAGCGTGTGCTCCGTGAGAGCGCTGTGGGGGAGAAGCTGCAGGCGAGGGGGCTTGGGGAGCAAGCCCTCAAAGACCGCGCCGAATCCGAAAAGCCCGGCTCAGGACGCTTTTATATCGTCTCCGAGGCCCCCGTTCTCGATTCTCTGGAGATAAAAGAGATCTCCGTCCAGACGAATCCGGCAGGCCCTCTCGTCAGGGTGCGCTTCAGCGAGCGCACCGCACAGAGACTTGCCAAGGCCCTCGGCCAAACCGATCAGATGCTCGCTCTAGTGATAGATAACGTCGTCTACGCACCTGTGATGATGGGAGCATCGGTGAGGGAACTTCTTTCTCAGCCGGGCAGTGTCTTCGAGGTGCAGTTTGAAGACGTTCGCGAGGCGTCTTTGGACGAAGCGCAGGCGTTGGCGCTGGCGCTGCGCATCGGGCCGCTGCCTGCAGATGTGCGAGTAACTCGGCCCTAGGGCAGCGCGAAGTTGCATACTCACCATTCACCGGCTACACTAGCAGCATACGTGAAGTACTTGCAAAGGAGAAGACGCGATGTCCAAGATCATGCACGTCTCTGACAGCACGTTTGAGAAGGAAGTCTTGCAAGCGGCTCAGCCGGTCTTGATAGATTTCTATGCGGACTGGTGTGGCCCCTGTCGTGCCATCGCCCCCATTCTCGAAGAGATCGCTCACGACCTTGGGGACAGATTAAAAGTCGTCAAGCTGGACGTTGACCAAAACCCAGAGACGGCCATGCAGTATGGCGTTCAGAGCATCCCCACGCTGCTGTTATTTAAGAATGGGAAAGAAGTGGAGCGTCTGATCGGCTACATGAGCAAGAGCAAGCTCGTAAGCAAGATCGAGCCGCATCTGTGAGCTATGCAGATCAAGCCTGGGGAAGTCGTCCCCGACGTCACGCGATTTGACGAGCACATTCGGTTGATCGTGCCGCGCTACGAGGAGCTGCATGACGCGGTGCTGCGCAGCATTCCTCCGGACCTGCCCGAAGATTTACAGATTTTAGAGCTGGGCTGCGGCACCGGGGAACTCACCAAGAGGCTCTGCGAGCGCTTCCCCAAGGCGCGCATCATCGCGCTCGATTATTCAGCGCGGATGCTCGCGGTCTGCCGCGAGAAGCTCAAGGGG
>JBEPZC010000050.1:0-7079 GCA_041641035.1 Candidatus Bipolaricaulota bacterium | reverse complement strand
AGCCCAATAGGGACGAGTGAATGGGCGTGCGATCCCACGGATGGGCAACTGATAAAACTCAATCCATGGGTATCGTGGCAGCACGCTCGTTTCCAGCCCGTAGCGACTGCCTACGTAGACAAGCCGAGCATTGGGCTCAGCGTGCCGCAGCCCCTGTAAGAGGGCGAGAGCGGGATAGAGATGACCTCCCGTCCCACCCCCGCAGACGAGAAATGTCTTCATATGAACCCCTTCGCGCAATGTTGAACAAAATCCCGGTCATGGCAAACGAAACGATCAACGATGACCCGCCATAGCTGATGAACGGCAGCGTCAATCCGGTGACAGGGAGGATCCCCGTAGCGACGCCGAGATTGATGGCCGCCTGCGCTGCGATAGTAAATGTTATTCCTGAAGCCAAAAGCATTCCGAACCGATCCGGCGCGCGCGCCGCGATGGAGTATCCCACCCAGGTGAGATAGGCGAAAAGCCCTATGACGAGGAGCCCGCCGAGCAAGCCCAACTCCTCCCCAATGATCGCAAAGATGAAATCGTTATAGGGTTCCGGGAGGAAGAGCAATTTCCCGCGGCTGGCGCCTAAGCCCCGCCCCAAGATCCCCCCAGAGCCGATCGCTGTCAGCGATTGGATGAGCTGATAGCCTTCGGTCGTGCTGTATTTGAACGGGTCTAAAAACGAGATCAGCCGGCTGAAGCGATACGGAGCAGTAATGAGCAAGAGAACAAAGGCAGGCAGAGCAAGCAGCACACAGACAAAAAGATGGCTCAGCCGGGCTCCCCCAATGAAGAGCATATAGAGGGCGATGAGAAAGAAGATGAGAGCCATAGCGAAGTCGGACTGCTTGAGCGCCATCAGGGCTGCTCCAGATGTGATAAGGAGCGAGGGCAAGACCCCTTGAGAGAACTCTGTGATATGTTCGCTCTTGCGCACGATTGTAGCCGCGAAGAAGACGATGAGGGCGAGCTTGAGAAACTCTGTGGGCTGGAGCTGGAATGGTCCAGGCAGGCGCAGCCAGCTTCCGCGCACGCTCATCCCTGGCAGAAGCGTCACGGCAGTCATAGCAAGTGCGATGCTCAAGAGTATGTGATCTCCATTGAGCAAAGCGCGATACTCGCATCGCGAGCAAATCCAAAAGACGATGAGCCCGAGGGCGAGCGCCATGAGATGTTTTATCAGCAGATAGGCAGGCTGCTCGTAGCGTATAGCAGCGATAGGCAGGCTGGCGCTGGCGACCATGACCACGCCGAGCAGAGAGAGCACGAGGACTACAGCGACAAGCTTTGATCTGTCCACGTGCGCACCTCCCCTGTGAGCGTTCCTTGTTATACGCGATGGGAAGGCGCTTCCCAAGGACCTCTGTCGAGGCCCCTCTGGGGATTTGTCTTGAAGGTATGGGACGGCTGTCCTTGGAGGGGTTAGGGAGCGCTCGTTTGCGCGCGCAAGACGGCTTGTCGGAAGGCTGCTCCTCGCTCTTCATAGCTTTGGAACTGATCGAAGCTAGCGCACGCCGGAGAGAGCACGCATGTCGCACCGGGATAGCGCAGCGCGCGCTCAATAGCTTGCGAGAAATCTTTTACTGCCGAGAATCGCGTGATCTGGGCCTGTTGTAGTGCATGGGCGATCTGGGGGGCAGACTCTCCAATGAGGAGGATTTCGCAGACGGGCTTTGAGCGCAACGCCTGCGCCAGAGGGGTAAAATCTAAGTTCTTATTGCGACCCCCTAAGATGAGCACGAGCGGCCCCGAAAACGCTTCCAGGGCTGCCAGCGTCGCATGGACGGTCGTTGCCTTGGAGTCATCGTAGAATCTTACTCCGTTGATCTCGGCGATGAACTCCTGGCGGTGAGGCAGGCGCACCCGCTGGAGGGTTTCATCGTCTGGAGGGGGCATCGTTGGCGAGAAGACCCGACACGCGGCGAGTGCTGCGGCTGCGTCTTCTTTGATATGTCGTGGAGCTGTAAGATGAGAGAGCTCCGGTAGCACATCGTCATAGTAGAACACGCGTGATCGGGGAGTTTTGAGGAGCTGGTGATGGCGTGGCAGCACCAGGACGTCGCGCTCGGTCTGATTTTCAAAGATCTTATATTTTGCAGAACGGTAGCTCTCGAAGGTGCCATGACGGTCGAGATGGTTCGGGGCGATATTTAAAAGAACGGCGACGGCGGGTCGAAATTTCTCTACAGATTCGAGCTGGAAGCTGCTGACTTCTACAACAACGATAGTCTCTGGGGTGATCTCGTGCAGGCGTGCGCTCCATGGTATCCCGACGTTGCCTGCGCTGATCGCTGAATAGCCCTCATGCACAAGCAGCTCTTCGATGAGTTTTGTGGTTGTGCTCTTCCCGTTGGTGCCCGTCACAGCGATGATCTTCTCGCTGGGGCATAGGCGATAGGCGAGTTCGAGCTCACCCCAGATAGGAATCTTGAGGGCACGGGCGCGCTGGACGATGGATGCGCTGGGAGAGATGCCTGGTGAGAGGACGATCAGATGGGCCTCGAGGGCGCGCTCGGTGTGCCCACCCTCTTCGAAAGGGATGTTGAGTTGTGAAAGCTTCTGGCGCGCTGAGGGTGATAAAGAAGACTGATCGCTGACGAAGAGTTGTGCGCCAAGTTCGTGCAACACTGTAGCGGCGGCCAGGCCGCTGCGTCCGGCTCCCAAGATCGTGATCTTCTTTCCCTGAAGCTGTTTTTCGTGCATGGCACGAGCATATCGCTTGCGTGGCTCTGCGGGAAGGGGCCAAGAGGACTTTGGGAAGGGAACTTTGACTCTAGGAGCTCTCTTCAAGACACTCCGCCAGACGGTTCTCCAGAACTTGGTTGTGCTGGAAATTCTCAAGCCGCAAGAAGTGCTCTGCCACGTCGAGCAACGCGGCTTGAGGCACCAAGCCCACGATCTCGCTGCCGACGATGGGCACCCCCCAGCGATCTGCCTCACACTTGATCAGCTCGAAGACCTGATAGAGCGGGGTTTTTTGGAAATTCGTCAAGTTCATCGAGACCTGGACGATCCCCCGTTCCTTGAGGGCAAAGCCCAAGGCTTTCACGTAGCGCAAGCCCCCATTGGAGCCGCGCACGGCCTTGGCAATCTGTTGGGCGATCTCGAGATTATTCGTGCCCAGGTTGACGTTAAACGCGATCAAGGGCGGGCGGACGCCGACAGCGCTGACGCCCGCTGTCGGATGAACTGTCCTCTCGCCGAAGTCAGGGGCCCAGTCGGGCTCTTGAATCTTGGCGAAGAAGTTCTCAAACTCTCCCTTTCGAATATACGCAAGGTCGCGGCGTTCCGGGCGGGTTGCGGCATCTTCGTAGAGATAGACCGGGACCTTGAAGCGCTCCCAGATCGCCTGGCCGACTCGTCGAGCGAGCTCGATGCACTCCTTCTTGGTCACCCCCCGCAGCGGCACAAACGGGATGACGTCCACAGCGCCCATACGGGGGTGCTCCCCTTTGTGTTTGGTCAAATCGATGAGCTCGACGGCCTTGGCGACGAGGTTGAGAATAGCCGTCTCGACAGCAGCGGGCTCGCCCACAAGAGTGATGACCGTGCGATTATGGTCACTATCGGGGTCGACATCGAGCAGGACTACGCCGGGGGTCGCTCGCACTGCCGCGACGATCGCCTCGATCTTGGAGTGATCGCGCCCTTCGCTGATGTTGGGCACAGATTCAATAAGCGGCTTCATCGTTTCACTTCCCGATCTCCGGTGGCGATAGCGACAGAGAGCAACGCCTCAGCGACGAGGGTGCCTTCGACGGTAGCCCAGACTTGAGCGCGGTAGAACCCTTCTCGTCCGCGCTCAAGCTCGGCTTCGTAAATGATTTGATCTCCGGGTTGGACGGGACGGCGGAAGCGCGCGCGATCTACTCCGACTAAGTAGCCGCTCTGACCAGGTTGCTCCTGACTGACTAACAGTCCGACGGTCTGGGCCATGCCCTCGAGGATCAGAACGCCAGGCATGATGGGCCGTTCCGGGAAATGCCCCACGAAGAACGGCTCGTTATAGGTGACGTTCTTGAGAGCGCGCACACGCCGCTCGCCCCATTCCAGCACCCGATCTACGAGCAAGAACGGGTAGCGATGCGGCAAGATCTTTCGGATCTCGTCCTCAGCCATGCGTCCCTTGCTATTCCTTATTGAGGATCTTTAGCACGTCATACGTTATATCTTCAAGCACATTGGGGTCGGCGTACAAGATGACATCCTTGCGCTGCGTGACCCAGTGATATCCCCGCTCTTTGGCGATCTGTTCGACCACCTTGATCATCTCGCCCTGGATCTCCGCAGTGAGTTGGAGATCGAGTTGTTGCAGCTCTTGCTGGAGACGCGCGGCCTCCCGCTGGAACTCGTCTTCACTCATCAGGCCTTTCTTAAACTTGTCTTGGAGGACTTTGAGCTCGCTCTGCCTCTTCTCTGCTTCAGTCTTGAATTTCTGCACGGCTTCCCCGGTCTTCTTATAGTCTTGAAAGACTTTTTCAGCGTTGATATACGCAATGCGCAGTCCAGCCCCGCCTTTCGTGAGTTGAGCCTTCAAATCCTGCACCTCTTTCTCAAGCTGGGTGACTTTTGCCCTGAGATCGTCCAGATTTTGTGCGCCTCCTTGGGATTGGCATCCCCCCAAAAGAAGCGCCGCTGTTAACAGCCCAATTCCGATCCACAGTCTCTGCATAGATCTGTTCCTCCTTTAGTGAGAGAAGTGTCTATTAGAACATCGTTCCAAAGCCGAATTGGAAGACCGGCACGATTTGGAGACCCGTCTCCAAGAACGGCCAGGCTAAGATGAACCGCACGTCCCCGACAAATGGGGTCACCAAGCGCATCTCGAAGCCCACGGCCTGTTGCCATCCCACCCCCTCCGCCCATCCAGCATCGTAATAGAAAGCTCCCCAGATGTTCTCGGCGAGCTCCATACGGTATTCGATATTGGTCAGACCAAACTTCGTGGTGAGCTTCATGGCCCACCCGCGCACGGTCATCACGCCACCAAAGCCGAACCGCTCCTGCGCCGGCAGCGTGAGCCCCACAGCCCCGTAGAGGCGCACTGAGAGCGTCTGGCGCTCTAGCGTCATCCAGTGGTGGGTCAAGATCCCCTGCAGCTTTGTGAATTCCGTACCGACGGCAAACTTGCCCGCTTGCTCCAGCATCACGATCCATTGTCCCCCCGACGTCGGGAAGGTCGGATTGTTGCGCGTATCCCGCACGAGGTCCAACCCTAGCGACATGATGAGGCTCTTCTCGTTGATGGGCGCAGCCTTCCACACGTTCTCATACCGCAAGCGCAGGGTCAACGTGAGGTCCGACGCCACAGGATAACTGACAGAGAGCTTCGCTCCTGTTTGGGTCATCGCATGGGGTTGGGGATCGGTTTGCTGCTTGGTGTTGTCAAACACCGAGACTTCTACGGCATTATACTCTTTGAAATACCCCGTGGTCTTGTAGTTCAAAGAGTAATTGAGCACCGCTTGGCCGATCAAGCCGCGGTCAAGTGAGAGATCGACATCTTGAGCTGTCCCTAAGATGTTCTTCCAGCCCAGGCTGATCTGACCGACCAAGCCCACTTGAGGGTTGTAACTCACCCCGCCCTTAACGTTGCCCAACTGATCTTCTTCAACGACGCTGACCAGAAGCTCAACTTCCCCGGTGGACTCGTCAAGCACTTTGGGCTGGATGTTCACGCCGTTTTGCTTGAAGTACCCCAACTGTAAGAGATTTCTGAAGCTATCGCGCAGGGAGTTCTCGTTGACCAAGTCCCCCTCTCTGAAGCGCAGCGCCTTACGGATGACCATCTCTGTGGTGCACTGCCTTGGAAACTCTATAAAATTGGGGATGATCACAGACTTCAATCCCGGTTTGCATGAGTTGGAGATCGTGACTTTTGTGATCTTTCCCTCGGTGATGCGCACGGTCAGCACACCGTCAGCTAGTGATTCTGTGACGAAGTTCACCAGCATATACCCTTCAATGCGATAGAGATCGTAGACGCGCTTCAACGCTGTGAGAAGGGCGAAGTTGTTGACTGGGCCCTGAGGGAGCGGGCCGAGCAACTTGTGCAGACGGGCCTTCGGATAGACCGTAGCCCCTTCAAGGCGGATTGCTCGGATCTGGGTCGGGGCATCTATGAGTCGGCGCTCCTTGAGGTTCCAGACGATCTTGACGGAGTTGGGTTTGCTCCCTTGCTCAATGCCGAGAGTGCTTTCGTCTGCTTGATGGAAGTAGACCGAGCGATTGATCGCTTTGATTGCTTCTTGGATGGGGGCGATCTTGACCGGCTCGCCCACGGGCAGCTGGAGCATGGGCTTGATCACAGATTCTGGGACCTCTTGCAGCCCGCGAACTTCTACAGCATCGAGCTTGCCCTCGATGATCTGAATCGTCAGAATTTGCTTGTCGCGGTTGAAGGCTGGCTCGACCCCGATGAACGTGTACCCCTTCTTCAGATAAAACTGCGTGATCGTGTTCTCGATGATCTTGTCATCGAACCATTTTATGTTGAGGGGCTTGTTCTCCTCGACTTTGGCCTCGCGCAGGGCGTCGATGAGCTCATCGCGGCGCGCCAGCTTCATCTTATAGGGGAAGAGCTTGATCCCCCAGATGTCAATGAAATAGAACTGATAGCTTTCAGTGCCAGTGAACTCGATCTTCTTGACGACCGGGTTCTCTACAACACGGTAGATAACGCGGATGCCGTTTTGCAGTATTCTATAATCAGCTTCGACTTTTTCGAGTGTGCCCAAGGCGCGCAATGCTTCTGCACCCTTTTCGACATCCTCGAGGGTGATGCGCGAGCCGAGATTGAACGGCAGCGCATCGTAGATCTCGCGCTTGGTGAGCTCCTTGTTCCCAATGATCTGGACCTCACGCACCGTGTAGAGCGTCTGCTGAGCCAGCCCCAGCACACCCCCTATGAGCACCAACCCTACCCAGACAGCACCGACACATTGTATTCTGTGCAGCACTTACATACCTCCTTCGAGTACGCTTTCTTCTGAGCTACGATATTGGATCGCTTCGGCGATATGCGCCGCGCGGATCATCTCCGATTGATCTAAGTCGGCGATGGTGCGGGCGACCTTCAGCACGCGATT
>JBEPZC010000049.1:0-7137 GCA_041641035.1 Candidatus Bipolaricaulota bacterium | reverse complement strand
GATCCCGTCCCACTGAACAAACCGATAGCCCTTGACAGAGGTGTCAAGCTCCAGTTCCGTGACGCCGGCCATGTCCTAGGGGCAGCGTTTGTCCAGCTCCACGTTACTGAGAAGCGCAAGCGCCCCAAAAGACTGCTCTTCTCGGGGGATTTGGGCAACACTGACAAACTGCTCATCCCAGACCCCGCCGAACCCGATCCTGCTGATATAGTCATCATAGAATCTACGTATGGCGACCGACACCACCGCTCCATGCGCGACTCCATCGCCGAGCTGAGACAAGCTCTCCTGCTCACCTTCTCTCGCGGTGGCAATGTGCTTATCCCCAGCTTCGCCCTCGAGCGCTCCCAAGAGCTTCTCACCGTGCTCTTCCAGCTTTATAAGCGCAAAGAGCTTTCCGGCTGTCAGGTCTTCTTGGACAGCCCGCTGGCGATCTCCGCGACGAAAATCTTTCGGCGATACAGTCAGTACCTCAAGCCCGATGAAGCCCAGACACTCACGCACAGCCCCAATGCGTTTGACTTCCCTGCGCTGCGCTTTGCCCGCACCCCCGATGAGTCCAGAGCGATCAACTCTATAGCGAGCCATGCGCTCATCATTGCCGGCAGCGGCATGTGCACCGGGGGACGCATCTTGCACCATTTGAAGCATCAGCTGTGGCGTCCAGAATGTAGCGTTGTCTTCATAGGGTTTCAAGCCGATGGAACCCTCGGCCGCAGACTGATCGAAGGCGCTCGAACCGTGCGGATCTTCGGGGAAGAGATCGCGGTGCGCGCGCAGATCTGGACGATCAACGGCTTTTCAGCGCACGCCGATCAAGCCGGACTCTTACGGTTTCTCACCCACGCACGCAAGCCCGAAAAGATCTTTCTTGTCCATGGGGAGATGCCCAGCTTAGTCGCGTTCAAGCAAGCAATCCAAACGAAGCTGGAGCGCACCGCGCATATTGCCGACTGGAAAGAGACTATAGAGCTATAAGGACAGGCCCCGCAGATGGTCAGACTGCTTGAGCTTGCTCAAGGCGAGCTCTTCGATCTGCCGAACCCGTTCCCGGCTCAAGTTGAGTGACATGCCAATCTCTACTAATGTGCGCGGATGGTTGTCTTCGAGACCATAGCGCAGGATGAGCACGCGGCGCTCCCGCGCATCGAGCTCCGCGAGCGCCCGCTGCAGGCGCTCGCGATGCGCAGCGCGCAGGGTCTCAACCTCCGGCGCCGCCCGATGCGTGCTCACGCTCTCGAGCATCGTTTCGTCCTCCTCCTCACCAACAGGAGTATCGAGCGATGGGGCGAACGGACGCACCTGCAGTAAGCGCATCAGCACCTCTTGAGAGACCCCGATCTCATCAGCCATCTTGTCGTACGTCTCACCGTGCTCTTCTAACTGGGTGATCTTGTGCAACAGCGAGACCAAGTAGTCGGGCACAGCGATCAGGCGCAAGTGCTTGACTAACGAGCGCATGATCGCTTGACGAATCCACCAGGTCGCGTAGGTGCTGAACTTATACCCGCGCTGGGGATCGAATCGTTCGACTGCTGTGATCAACCCGATATTGCCCTCTTGAATGAGATCAAGGAGGGGAACCCCAAGGTCGCGGTATTTCGCAGCAATGCTCACGACCAAGCGCAAATTCGCAGTGATGAGGCGTTCGCGGGCTTGTCGGTCGCCTCGCGCCGCCCGCTGGGCAATGTGATACTCCTCCTCAGCGGACAGCAAGGGATGGCGCTTGATTTCATTGAGATAGAGCTGCAGAAAATTATTCTTCCCATTTCTCTCGGCTCCAGTGGTCTCCAAGGGCCATCAACCTCCTCGTGTGACCATATCTTAGCGAGGAGTTTTTTGAAAATCGCTGATGGCGCTCAGGAGCTCACGTGATGTCGGTCATCTTACCCCAGGGCAACGTCGAGATAGAGCATCACGGCAGCGCCGAGCATCAGCCCCAGCGTAGCAGCGCGCTCGTGGCCCTTACGATGCGTCTCCGGAACGATCTCGTCACTAATGACATAGAGCATCGCCCCGGCGGCAAATCCCATGGCGTAGGGAAGGATAGGCGCAGCGACATGCACCGCCCAGGCGCCAAAGAGCGCCAACGGGATCTCTACAAGGCCAGCACGCACGCCGACAAAGCTCGCGTAAAAGTACGCCCCCAGCCCCGCGCTGAGCGCCGAGACCGACACAGCAAGCCCTTCAGGGATGTTCTGAATCCCAATGGCGAGCATGAGCTTGAGGGCATTTGACAGATCTCCGGAGCCGAAGCCAACCCCAACCGCAAGCCCTTCGGGCATATTGTGCAGCGTGATCGCGATGATGAAGAGCCAGACGGCCCGCACGCGCCTTGTGAAAAACCCTTCCTGTCCGGAGATCACGTGCAGATGGGGCACGATGTGATCAGATAAATCCAACACGAGCACGCCCAAGGCCATGCCCACAAGCACCGGCCAAATGCCACCATACTGAATCCCCGGCAAGATCAGACTCGTAAAACTGGCGGTGAGCATCACGCCTGCGGAGAACCCCAGTGCGCCATCGAGAAATCTCTCGGACGGCTTACGCCAGATCAAGACCAACAGCGCTCCCAGGGCGTTGAGCACCGTGATGAAGATCCCACCCCACAACCCTTGCCAGATCGGATTTGACCCAGCAAGCGCAACAAAGAACTGATTCACAAAATTCCCCCCTTCGTCTTCTGTTTGTAAAGAGGTTATGGTAACAGTCCCACAGCGGGTTGTCAAGAGCGCTTGCGCGCGCCGCGTGAATCTTGGAAAATAACGATAAGCCTTAAAGGGACAGAAACAGAGAAGAGAGATCCCCATGTTTTCGAAAGAGAAGGGTGCGCTCCTGGAGCCATGGCGCGAGCGCTATCGCGAGAAATTTGCCCCTGAAGAGACGATCTTCAGCAAGATCCATCGTGGGCATCATATCTTCATCAGCACCGGCTGTGGCGAGCCACAGTACCTAGTTCGCGCTCTGGTACAGTATGTACAATCACATCCCAAGGCGATCTTGGACGCTGAGGTCTTCCACGTGTGGACCCTAGGAGTCGCCCCCTACGCAGATGAAAAGTTCAAGTACAACTTCCGTCATAACTCGTTCTTCATCGGCCCCAACACAAGAGAAGCTGTGAACCAAGGGATGGCCGATTATACGCCGATCTTTCTCTCGCATGTGCCTGGCTTGTTCGCGCGCGGGCTGGTGCCCATCGATGTGGCACTCATCCAGACATCACTTCCTGACAGCCACGGATACATGAGCTTAGGCATCAGTGTGGACATCACGAAAGCCGCTACCGAACGTGCTTCTTTAGTCATCGCCCAGGTGAACTCCCAAATGCCCAGAGTGCACGGTGACGGCTTTATTCACATTGAAGATGTCGACTTCATCGTGCCCTACGACGAGCCCCTGCTGGAATTCCATGCCCCAGCCGACGACGAGATCGCTCAACAGATCGGCAAATATGTCGCACGACTCATCCAAGATGGCGACACCATCCAGGTAGGCTACGGGAGCATCCCCAACGCGATCCTTGCAAATCTTAAAGAGAAAAAACATCTAGGAGTGCACACCGAGCTCCTCTCTGATGGGATCGTCGCGCTGATGAAGCAAGGCGCCATAGACAACAGCCGCAAGACCATCAATCGGGGCAAGACCGTGGCAACGTTCTGCATGGGCAGCCGCGAAACGTATGAGTTTCTCGATGACAACCCCGCCATAGAATTTCGCACCGTGGACTACACCAATAACCCCTTGATCATTGCGCGTCTTGACAATATGACCGCGATCAACAGTGCACTCGAGATAGACTTGACCGGACAAGCGAGCGCGGAGTCGCTGGGCAAGACGTTTTTCAGCGGAATCGGTGGACAAGCGGATTTCATGCGGGGCGCGGTGCTTGCCCGCAACGGCAAGACGATCCTAGCTTTGCCCTCGACAGCCCATAACGACGAAGTCTCGCGCATCGTGCCCTTTCTTAGAGAGGGCGCAGGGGTCACGCTCAACCGCGGCGATATTCACTACGTCGTGACCGAATACGGGATTGCCTATCTTCATGGGAAGAACATCCGCGAGCGGGCGATGGCTCTCATTGCGATTGCCCATCCCAAATTCAGGCCGTGGCTCATCCAAGAAGCGAAGAAACTCAATCTCATCTATAAAGACCAAGCGTTCATCCCCGGCAAGCGCGGCGAGTACCCCGAAGAATTGGAGACCTACAGGACGACCAAAGCCGGATTGGAGATCCTCTTGCGCCCCGTGCGCATCAGCGATGAGCCGCTGCTCAAGGACTTCTTCTATAGGCTCTCAGATACGAGCTTGTATAGGCGCTTTATCTCGATGCGCAAGGACATCCCCCATGAGCGTCTGCAAGAGTTCGTTGTCATCGATTACACCAAAGAGATGGTCATCTTGGCAACAATTCAGAAGGAAGAAGGCATTGAAGAGGTCGTCGGAGTAGGGCAGTACGGCATCGATGAGCAGACCCACACGGCAGAAGTCGCCTTCGTCGTGCGCGATGACTATCAGGGCAAGGGCATCGGCACCGAACTGCTCTCGTATTTGACATATCTGGCAAAGCGTCAAGGGTTGCATGGATTCACTGCCGAAGTCCTGCAAGAGAACCGCCCCATGCTCCATCTCTTTGAGAAGATGGGATTTGATATCGAGAAGAAGAGCGCCGAAGGCGTCTATGAATTGAAGATGACCTTCCGCCAACAATGAGTACAAAGCCCAGTCCAGAGATTACGCGCTTATTTGAGCCCCGCACGATTGCAATCATTGGGGCGTCCCACGACCCCAGCAAGATCGGCTATAAGATCGTGCAGAATATCGTCTCCAACGGCTATGGGGGGAGGGTCTTCCCCGTCAATCCCAAGGGCGGAGAGATTTTGGGGTTGCCTGTCTATCCCAGCGTGCGCGATATCCCTGATGAGATCGACGTCGCTATGATTGTCGTGCCGGCAAAAGCCGTCTTGCAAACGGTGCAGGAGTGCGCAGCCCACGGGGTCAAATTCGTCCCCATTATCTCGTCGGGATTCTCCGAGATCGGCAACTTGGAAGAAGAGCGCAGGATCGTCTCATGCGCGCGCGAGCACGGGATGCGCGTGCTGGGGCCGAACATCTTCGGTCTCTATTCGGCGACGTCCTCGCTCAATGCCACATTTGGGCCTACAGATATCCCCAAGGGGAACGTAGCGATTGTTACACAAAGCGGGGCTTTGGGAGTGGCAATGATCGGCAAAGCTGCTGCCGAGAAGATGGGCCTCTCGGCTATTATCTCTGTTGGTAATAAAGCCGACATCGACGAAGCCGATCTCTTAGAATATCTTGTACAACATTCAGAGACGCGGGTTATTCTGATGTACATCGAAGGGGTGAAGAACGGCGCGCGGCTCGTGGCAACTCTCAAGCGCGCTGCTAAAGAGAAGCCTATTATAGTTATCAAGGCAGGACGCTCCAAGCGCGGGGCCATCGCGGCAGCGTCGCACACTGGGTCGCTCGCTGGCGCTGCTGAGGTCTTCGACGCGATCATGAAGCAGTGCGGCGTCTTGCGCGCAGAGAGCATCCAAGAAGCCTTCAATTGGTGCAAGTCCTTAGCGACGTCCGTGCTCCCTAACGGCACAGAGACGGTCATCATCACCAACGGTGGAGGCATCGGCGTTATGGCCACGGACGCGTGCGAAAAATACTCTGTCCAACTGTACGACGACCTTCAGATCCTAGAGAAGATCTTCTCCCCAGTGACACCAGAGTTCGGCTCGACCAAGAACCCCATCGATCTCACAGGGCAGGCCACCGCTGATCACTATCATCGAGCTTTAGAAGCAGCGCGGCAGAGCGAGCATATACACTCGGTGCTCGCGCTCTATTGCGAGACCGCGCTCTTCGATGTCACAGCGTTTGAGACCATGATCGAACAAGATTTTTGGGCATTTCATAGGCAGAACAAGCCGGTCTTGTTCTCAGCATTGGGAGGGGAGAAGATCGAGCAACTGACAGATTCATTGCGGCGTCGCGGCGTGCCGATCTTCGCTGATGTGACTGAGGCTGTCTCGTGCTTGGGAGCCCTCTACGAGCACTATCGCTATCGCTGCAAGCCCGATGAGAAAGCCGATCTTATACAGATCGATGCGCAGGCGTCTCTGAGCATCTTCGAGGGCGCACGGCACGAGGGACGGTCTTTCTTGCTCGCCCATGAAGCCCAGCAGCTCTTGGGCATTGCGGGCATTCCTGTGCCCCAGAGCCGCATCGCCCGAACGCTTGCGGAAGCCGTGCGCTTTGCTGAAGAGATCGGCTATCCCGTCGTGATGAAGGTCGTCTCTCGAGATATCCTGCACAAGAGCGACGTGGGCGGCGTCGCCCTCGATCTCGATAACACCCAAGAGGTCATTGACGCCTATGGGGCAATCTTACAGAATTGCAGGAGGCATAAGCCCGATGCCCTCATAGACGGTATAGAAGTCTCTCAGCAAGTCCCTCCAGGGACGCAAATTATCATTGGTGCTCGCAGAGACCCATCATTTGGGCCGATCATTATGGTTGGGCTTGGGGGTATCTACGTCGAAGTGATGAAGGACGTCTCGTTCAGGGCACTGCCCATCAGCCGCCAGGAGGCCCTCGACATGCTCAAGGAACTCAAGTCGTATCCGTTGCTCTTGGGCGTGCGTGGCGAAGAGAAGAGAGATATCGATACGGTGATCGATGTGCTGTTGCGAGTCGGTGCGCTCCTGCAACAGTGCGGGAACATCGCCGATATTGAAATCAACCCTTTGGTAGTCTATGAACATGGGCGAGGGGGCATTGCCGTAGACGCGCGAGTTCTCTTAGCTCAAGGAGGGCAACAATTATGAAGAGATTGATCGTCGCCTCGATGCGCAAGAGCTCAGGCAAGACCAGTGTGATCGTTGGGCTTGCCAAAGCGCTGGGCAAGCGCCTAGGGTATCTCAAGCCCTTCGGGGATCGGCTGCTCTATCGCAAGAAGCGCCTGTGGGATTACGATTCGGCCCTGATGACCAATATCTTCGGGTTGACAGACAACCCCGATGACCTGAGCATCGGGTTCGACCACTCCAAGCTTCGGTATATGTACGACGCTACAGGTATGAAGGAGAGATTGCTTCAGTCGGCCTCCCGTGTTGAGGGAGA
>JBEPZC010000048.1:0-7186 GCA_041641035.1 Candidatus Bipolaricaulota bacterium | reverse complement strand
GCTTCGGATCGCTTCATCTTGCGCACCCATATCGGCGCAAGCGTCACGTTCTGCAACACCGTCAGATGGGGAAAGAGATTGAACGACTGGAAGACCATGCCGATCTCGCGCCGGATCGCTTCTATGTTTTTGATGTCATGCGTGAGCTCGATCCCATCTATGATAATCCGCCCGCGCTGGTGCTCTTCCAGACGATTGAGCGTCCGAATGAATGTAGATTTTCCAGACCCTGAAGGCCCACAGATGACGATAACCTCACCCTTGTACACCGTCAGGGTCACGCCACGCAGCACGTGAAAGTCCCCAAACCATTTGTGCACGTCCTGACAGATAATAATCTCTTTGGAGGTCATCATCGCTCTCCCACGCCTAAGATCCTTTCGAGCCTTCGGCTCAGATACGCCATCGTGTACGTGAAGAGCCAGTAGACAAACGCGATGAAGAGCAAGACTTCGCGGTCGGAGCCGAGCCAGGTGGGGTTGGCTAAGATGCTGCGCCCCATATTAAACAGATCGAGCAGGGCGGCGACGAAGACCAGGGATGTGTCTTTGAACAGGCTGATGAACTGGCCCACATTGGCGGGGATGACCGCGCGCAGCGCCTGAGGCAGGACGATAAAGAACGTCGTCAGCCAGCTGCTGAGCCCGAGGGCTTGTGCGGCTTCGATCTGGCCACGCGGGATGGCCTGCAACCCCCCACGCACGTTCTCGGCAATGTACGCTGCTGTAAAGAGCGTGAACGCCGTCATAGCCCGCAGGGCTTGATCTATTCTGATATTGCCTGGCAGAAAGAGCGGCAGCATCAGGCTGGCCATAAAGATCAGGGTGATCAACGGCACGCCGCGCACGATTTCAATATACAGAATACTGAACCAGCGTACGATGGGCAAGGTGCTCTGGCGGCCCAGCGCCAGCAGCACCCCCAAAGGGAACGAAGCGACAATGCCGACAAATGCCACGAGAAACGTCAGCATGAGGCCGCCCCAGTGTACCGACTCAACTCTCAGAAGAGGACCGCCTCCGCCGATCAGCCAGATGATAAGCGCTGGGAGTGCTAGCCAACTCCCGATGAGAACTCCTCGTGGGATGCGCGAGCGAGCAAGCCAGCCTATCCCCATCGGCACCCAGAGCGCACAAGCTATCCCACAGATCCACAGGCGTTCTGCCCAACTGAACGGCAGAAAAAGCAATAGGATCGCAGCGGCTCCAAGAGCAATTGCGACATCACGCATCAGCCCACGCCACACCCCGGCGCTCACCCCCACCACACAAGCGCTCACATAGACGCATACCCAGATGCGCCACAGCTCTCCCGGAGGATATGTTCCCGTCAGGAGGAGCTTTAAGTTCTCTGGAATGACTGTCCAGCAGGCTCCCCACGGGCGGCCCTCGGCTTGGGCGAGCTGGCGCGCTTGCTGGCATGCATCAGCCCCGCCAGACCAGACGGCATCGGCTACGGCCCACTGAAAGAGCCCGCGCAGCACTACCCATAAAAACCAGACTGCGAGCACCGTCAGCAGCGTGTTGTACCACGTGCTGAAGAGATTCTCGCGCACTCGTCGCAACAGACGCAGCAGCATATCGTTAGCGTTCTACAAGTTTGACGCGACGGTTGTACCAGTTCATAAATGCCGAAGTCAGCAAGCTCATCGTCAAGTAGGTAGCCATGATCAAGAAGACCATCTCGATGGCGCGCCCGCTCTGGTTGATGATCGTATTGGCGACGTTGAAGAGATCGGGGTAGCCGACGGCGACAGCCAGGCTGGAGTTCTTGGCGAGGTTGAGATATTGGCTGGTGAGCGGGGGGACGATCACGCGCAGGGCCTGGGGGATGACGACCAGGCGCAGCACCTGAAGGGGCCGCAGCCCTAGGGCGCGCGCGGCCTCGGTCTGGCCCTTAGGAACGGCTAAGATACCCCCACGCACGATCTCCGCGATGAACGCCCCAGTGTAGACGACCAACCCCGCAAGCAGCGCAGCAAACTCCGGGCTGAGCTGCCAGCCTCCCTCAAAGTTGAACCTTCCCAGCGTCGGGATCTCCCACGCAAGAGGAGCCTGAGGCAGCACCAGCCACCCCCCAACAGCACAGAGCACAAAGACTCCCCCAGCCCACAAGGCGGGAAACCCCGGCCGCTGCGCCCGCGCAAGAGAGATACGCCGCCCGATGTAGACTGCCAACGCGGCAAGTAAGCCCACAGCGAGAACGACCCCCCACCAGGGGAATGATTCCGTGGCATAGGGCCTGGGGAGGGCCAAGCCTCGCTGGCTGAGATAGATCGGTCCTGGCAGCTCGATGCTTTCGTCTACTCTGGGAAGCTTGAGAAGGACCGCGGTGTACCAAAAGAAGAGCTGGACGACCAAGGGCGTGTTGCGGATCGTCTCGATATAGACAGCAGCGATCTGGCGCACCAGCCAGTTGCTCGACAGGCGGGCAATCCCTGCGACAAGCCCTACCAGCGTCGCTAGGACAATGCCGATCCCAATCACCCGCAGGGTGTTGACGACGCCCACCCAGAACGCATAGCCGTAGCTGTCGGTCGGCTCGAAGGGTATCCCTTCAGAGATGTCAAAGCCTGCGGTCGTCCAGAGGAAGTCAAACCCAAAGCGAATCCCCGTGCGCTCCAGATTGATCTGTAAGTTGGTGTAGAACCAATTGGCGATGAGGACGATGACGAGGACGAAGAGCAGCTGGGCGCTGACGCGCAGGACACGGACATCTCGCCAGAATGGGATGCGAGCTGAGGCGGTGCTCATAAGGGTGCACGAGGGAGGGCGTGGGAGCGCCCTCCCTCTCTATCTTTCTTCGTCCTAGCGGAACGGCGGTGAGTAGATCAAGCCGCCGTCAGTCCACGAGGCGTTGGGCGATGGTTTTCCATCTACAATGCGCTCCAAGCCCAGCGGCTTGACGTTGCGGTCGTAGATCTCCCCGTAGTTGCCGACTTTTTCGATGACGTTGGCGCACCAGGCGTTATCCAAGCCGAGCTTCTTGCCGAAGTCGCCTTCAAGCCCCAAGAGCCGTCGGATTCTCGGGTCTTGGCTGGCTTTCAATTGCGCGACGTTCTTGGAGGTGACTTCCAGTTCCTCGGCCTCCATGGTGCAGAAGGCCGTCCACTTGACGATATCGAACCATTGGTCGTCGCCGTGGCGCACGACCGGGCCAAGCGGCTCCTTGGAGATCAGCTCTGGGAGGATCTTGTGGTCATCGGGCTTGGAGAGCTTGACGCGGGCTGCGGCCAGGCCCGAGGCGTCGGCGGTCATGGCATCGCAGCGCCCTTGGTCATACGCTTGATCGCGCGCGTTGACGTCGTTGAAGACCAAGGGCTTGATTGTGATCCCCAAGCGCCGCGCCATGTCGGCGAGGTTCTGCTCGGTCGTCGTGCCCTGCAGCACGCAGATCGTCGCGCCATTGAGGTCTCTGAGGGTGTTAATGCGCGACGCCTTGCGGACCATGAACCCCTGGCCGTCATAGAACGTGGTGGGGGCGAAGTTGAAGGGCAGCCCCACATCGCGGTCGAGCGTCCACGTAGTATTTCGGATGAGCACGTCAATCTCGCCCGATTGCAGCGCGGGGAACCGCGAAGCTGCCGTCACTGGTCGGTATTCGACTTTTGTGGGATCATTGAAGATCGCTACGGCAAGGGCTTTGCAGTAATCTACGTCGAAGCCGCTATAGTTCCCCTGGGGATCGACAAAGCCAAACCCCGGCACAGCGTTGTTGACGCCGCAGATGAGCTTGCCGCGGGCCTGCACCTTGCCCAGAGTTGTCGCCGGTTGTCCCTGGCCGCTGGAGAGCAAGGGCAGCACCAACAAGATCACTAGACCGACAGCAAGAATCTTTTTGCGCATGTGAACCTCCTCCTTCGGGTTTTCAAGATGAACGGATATGATCGAGAGAGCGTCGAGCGGTTCTCACCTCCTTCGGAGAAATTATAATCCGATTGCCCAGCGGTGCCAAGTTGCGTGCTGACGAGGTCTCTGGCATAATTTTCTTGGTGATTCTGGTTTCATGAGTGCGCTAAGGGCGGTGCGCCTATGAGGGCCCGCCTCGCTAATTTTCTCGCGACCACAGCCACGACGATCGCTGGGACGTTCATCCCCATCTATGCCCATCAGCTCGGTGCGGACGATGTTGGGGTGGGATTGCTGGCAGCCTTGGCGAGCTTGGCTGTCGTTGTCACCAATCTGATCTGCGGCCATGCTGCGGATCGTTATGGGACGCGCGTCTTTATCATCTATGGGTTGCTCGCTTCAGCCATCTCGACCCTCCTGCAAGTCTTCGCGTTCGATTTTGGGTCGCTGGTGCTCTTGCGGGTGCTCAACGGTTTGGCATTGGGGGTCTATCCTGCGGCGCTCATCTCGCATGTCCAAGCATCAAAAGAGCGCTTGGGGCGTTTCTCGGCGTTCGGCTCGCTGGGCTGGACGGTAGGGGCATTGCTCGCGGGGGGCATCGCTACGTATTTCACTATCAGGGGGACGTTTGTAGCTTCTGGGCTGTTGTTCTTTATTGCGTATCTGTTGGCGATGCGCTTTGGCGTCCGTCCCCCTGATCCTAACGGCGAAAAGCCCGCGTCGCTCTGGGAAGTCTTTGTGCGCCATCGCTCGACGTTTCTATCCGTGCTGATACGGCATATTGGAGCCCATATGATCTGGGCCTTCTGGCCGCTCTTCTTGCAGAAATTGGGGGCTGATTATTTCTGGATCGGGGTCATCTCAGCGATCAACAGTGGGACGCAGTTTCTCGTGATGTATTTTCTTACCGACCGGGGATGGAGCACAGGGCTCCTGCGCACGGGGTTGTTCCTGTCGAGTGTAACGTTCATGACGTTCGCGCTCGCCCCCAATTTCTGGTGGATTCTGCCTACACAGATACTCTTGGGCATCTCGTGGGCGACGCTCTATGTTGGGGGTCTTAGAGCAGCGACGGAGGGGAATCCCAATCCCGGCGCGGCATCGGCGATCTTCACCTCGGTGCTCAATATCTCAATGATGATCGGGCCGGTGCTCGGTTCGGTCCTGGTCTCGGTTGGGGGATATTACGCGACGATCTATGGCGGAGCGGTGCTCTCGTTCGTGGCGTTTCTCTATCGGCACGTCAGTCTCGTGCGCGCCCGCGCGAGGGCTCAGGTGCCGTCGGGAACCCGATGAGCTTGCAAGGCGCCTTGCGGCTTGCTATGCTAAAGCTATGCTCGATCCCAAGGAGAACCACGACGCGACCAACGTGCCCTTGTCAGATGCTTTAAATGTGTCAGAAGACCCTCGTAAGCCTTGGCTCTCGCGACTGCTGAACGCCCTGGGGGTGCCCACCACGCCAGCAGTAGACTGGGTGCTCGATTGGGTCGGCGTCCTCGGGGTCGCTGTGCTCATCACGCTGGTCACGGTCAATTATGCTGTAGCGCGTGTCTATGTGCCCACCGGCTCGATGGAGCCGACGATCATGCCGGGCGATAGCTTCTTTGTCGATATGCTGACCTATCACGTGCGCGCTCCACAGCCCGGCGATATCATCGTCTTTTGGCGGTGCGATGCGGGCAAGTGCGACCGTTTGGTCAAAAGATTGATCGCTGTGGGGCCGGCAACGGTGCAGATCCAAGACTGCATCGCCTATGTGAACGGCCAGCCCTTGACGAGCGATGCTTTTAACCATCCTGGCCATCCCGACCCTCGCCGAACCTGCTATTCTTCGGCAGGGCAAGAGAGTTGGGATGTACCCGAGGGGTACTATTTTGTGCTAGGGGACAACACACATAACAGCTACGATAGTCGGTATTGGGGGCCGTTTCCAAAGAAAGATTTCATCGGCGAGCCGTTCTTGAGGGTCTGGCCTCCGACGAGGATCGGCTTTATGAACGGGTACTTCTGGAGCGCCAAGTAGCTATGTTTGTTGTCGAATCTGGGCAGGATATTCTTGTTCGGTTGCAGTCGGGGGAGGATTTTTTTGAGTCGCTGAGTTCGCTCAATCTGACAGCTGGGGCGATAGTCTGTGGGATCGGGATGCTGCGAGACGTCACGCTCGCTTTTTGGACGGGGAGAGAGTACAAGGAGCACAAAGTAGCTGGGCCGGCGGAGCTCTTGTCGCTTCAGGGGAATTTTTCGCTCCGCGAGGGCCAGTCGCACATTCACTGTCACGCTGTCTTAGGACTGGAAGACGGTTCGACGGTGGGCGGGCATCTCTCCAAGGCGACCGTGCACGAGACCAACGAGATTTATATCAGAAAGCTCTCTGGGATCGTGATGGAGAGAAAGAAGGAACCCAGCGGGCTGTTCGGGTTATATCCACGCCCGTCTTAAAGAGCTCTTTCACTTCTTCTATAGTAAATGTTTCTCTCTTCTTGATATTTCAATACTCTCTTCAAGCACTGCTCCTCAGCCCCGATGTACTCCGGCGGGATGATGCCCTTCTGCGTAAAAATTCCTTCGAGTACGAGCGTCGCCACGGCCGTGCACGTATAGCCCGTTGTGCGCGCCATTGAAGATGTCCGAGTCTTTGGATCGAAGCGATCGAAGAGCTCATAGACGTACTCTTTGCGAGATCTGTTCTCTATGCCCTGAATTGTCACGCGCATGATCGTGAACTCCGGCTCATCGGGAGCAAGCCGCCACTTGGGAAAGAGCAGCTTCGCTGTCACGTCCAGCGGGCGAACCTTCGCGCCGTTGATCTCGATTGGCTCTTTGCTGAAAAACCCCGTCTCCCGCAACACTCTGATATACTCACTATGCCCTGGATAGCGCAGGGTCTTCTCGCGCATAGTGGGGATCTTCATGGTTTTGAGGAGCGTTCGTAGCCCATCGGTGTTGAACGCTTCTAAAGTCCCGATCTCGTCGAACTCAATATATTCTGAATCGGAGAGCGCCTCGCGTGTGACGAGTCTCCCGTTTTCGACGAAGCGCGCCGGGCGCGTGTACTCTTCGATGACATCCATCGGGGAGAACGGTGCCTTGTACTGATAGGGCCAGCTTCTCTTCACGGGCAGCCCGCCCACCAAACACTCATAGCGTTCGACTTTCATCCGAGCGTTGTGATAGCCCAAGAGCATATTGCACATGCCGGGAGCGACGCCGCAGTCAATGACAGCCGTGACGTTCTTTTGCTTGGCGAGCGCGTCAAGCTCGAAGGGATCTTCGGGGAAGAATGAAATATCGACGATGTTCTTGCCGCACTCAATGACGCTCTGTAGAGTCTGAAAGCC
>JBEPZC010000047.1:0-7353 GCA_041641035.1 Candidatus Bipolaricaulota bacterium | reverse complement strand
CCAGCTCCGCTTGACGCGCGTAGTCTATCGCTTCACCCAAGATTCGCGCTGCTTCTTGCGGGCTGTGAAAGCCCATGCTGTTCTCAGCGGAGATGAAGTCCCAGCGTATCTGCGCCCTTCTGTGCAGCAAGCGCGCCTCTTGCAGGGCTTCGTCGCTCGCCCCGGCTTCTTTGGCAGCTTTGATCGCCTCTATCGCGGCGATGATCGCCTCTTCAGCGCGCACCATTAAATTATGCGTTCGGTCTTGAATTTGCTCGACGCGCGCTCTCAGCTCTTGCTCTGAGGCTCGATGGCATGTCATACAAGACCCAGCAATGTTCAGCAACGGGCTGCGCACCCAGTGATCACTAATTTTTATAGCGCCCTCGCGCTTGTAGGGCATATGACAGTCCGCACACGAGACGCCCGCTTGGTAGTGAATTCCCGTTGTGAAGAGCTCGAACTCCGGGTGCTGCATCTTCAAGAGCGGTGCGCCGCTCTCGGCGTGGATGAAATCCCAAAAGCCGTACTCGTCATAAAATCTCTCGATGTCGTCTATAGTAAACCCTTTGTCCCAGGGGAAGACGAGATACTTCCCCTCGCCCCTAAAATAATACTCGACGTGGCACTGGGCACAGACGAACGTACGCATCTCCTGGCGGGTTGCTTGAGAGATGTCTATCCCCTTGCGCTGCATCGCCTCTAAGAACGCCGGTCGCGAGATACGCAAATTCATCGTCTTGGCGTCGTGACAGTCTACGCATGAGACGCCATGCTGAGCTTTGGCCGCCCACTGATCAAAGGGAGTTGCGTAGAATTGGGCGGGGCTGCCGGCTTCTTCCAAGAACTGCGAGACGTTGCCGCTCTTGCAGGTCATGCACGTGCCCGCCTTGGGCTGGCGCTGCGTCTCCTTCACATCAACGAGCGACCACGCGTGGCCACGCTCTTCTTTGTAGTCTACCGAGAAGGGATTTCCAGCAAAGAGCCTTCTGAGTCTGGGGTTCTCGTCGATCTTCTGATAGGGCACCGAGCCGCCGTATTTCGTGCGCTCGTTCGACTCGCGAGTTCTCAAATAGCCCGCGTACTGGCGCGGCCAGTTCTGGCCCCACACCGACGGATCGGGCTCGTTCTTGGCAATCTCGATCAGGCGTCGTGAGGCTTCTTCAGCCTCGCGCTTGCGCTCCATAATATTCACTAAGAGCGCCGTCACTCCCGCCGTCACGCCGATGATCACCAAAAAGAGGACACCCCAGAGCAAGATGCGCTTCATTGCAGCCTCCTTAGTTCTACAGAGTCATTCTGAGCGCAGTGAAGAATCGCAGATCCTTCGCTCCGCTCAGGATGACAAGACCTATGGCCCATGCCCCACCCCACGATGACAGTCAAAACAATTGCGCTCAAAGTTCGCTTCGTGCACGATCTCGCTCACGATCACGCTGTGACATTCTATACAGTTTTTCTGCAGGATCTGACGGTTCAGCTCCGTTATACGAATGGGTTCTGGGAAATTTTGCAGAGTGAACATCACAGAATGGTTGAACCCGTTGCGGGCCTTGGAGAGCCACTTGCCGACAATGTCGTGAGGCACATGACAGCTATTGCAGGTAGCGACGGCTTGGTGGCTGGAGCGCGACCAGCTGTTATAGACATCGTTCATAATATGGCAATTGACACACGCCTTGGGGTCATCAGAAAAATACGAGCCGCCACGGGCGTACAAGAACGTGAAGATGCCAAGCCCCATCAAGACAGCAAGTGACACAAACACAGCAACTTTCAGCCAGAACCACGTGCGCATTGGCGTCTCTCACATCTAATAGTAATATGAGACTATACTACACGTGGGAATACACTTGCAACTGTGCGCTCAGCGTGACTGCTGGAATTTTTCCTCCATACAACGCAGGACAGCTGCATCAAGAATGTCTGGTTCTTTCTGCAGGCGCATCTCTAAGTTCTCGGTGTTGTGAAAATCTATGAGGGCCTGGCGCGTCGCCCTGTCGAGTTTTCCGTGGACAGCGCCCTTATAATACCCCAATCGCTTGAGCATCGTCTGCACGCGCCGCGTCGTCGGCCCATCGAGCTTGATTCTCCGCTTCGTCGCGCCAAAGTACAGCTCGCGCAGATCCAAAAGCCGCGCAAGCTCCTCAATCGGCTGCGGGTGATCGTCCACCCTAAGATCGATCATCCTATCGGTGAATTCCCCGTAGCCCCCTTTCTCCTTGACGACGAGGATGGCTGCGGATTGCTGGCCGCGCCGATCGCCTCCGGCCCTCTGGCCGGCGCGCAAAGCTTCTACGAGCTTCCTCCAGAGCGGGCCACGCGCCCTCTCGAATGCCTCCGCCATCGCCTCGACAGTCTTTTGGCTCACTAGGATATTGCCTTGAGCTGCAAAATTCTCCCCCACGATATGCCCGGCCCACGGATAGCACTCCTTTCCTGTAAACGCTGCCGCCCGCCCTTGCGCATCTACGATCCCCACTTGGCGGTGCTCCCGACCCTCATCGGTCTCTAAGAGCTTCTTCAGCGTCTCTTCCGCAGAAAAACCCAATCGAAGCATTGCTAATCCCCGCGGGCCGTAGCTCGTGTTGGCGTAGGCTTGCGTCGCTATCGCGCCGACGTTGGCCTCAGCCCACGGCACAACAGACCCTACTGCTAAAAACTTCGACTGCACCGCCACGCCCCACTCCCGAGCCTTCACATCACATGCGACAATCGAGAACGTCGCCAGCACTCGCTTCACCCCTTAAAAAATTTTTATTGCTTTCGATACTGTGCCCGCAGTGCCTTCCATCGCTCCAAGCGCTGCTTGATCTGGTGCTCGTAGCCCGCATCTTTCGGATGATAGTACGTCTGGCCCTGGAGGCGTTCGGGCAGACACTCCATCGGCGCGACACCTTCGGGGAGACTGTGCGCGTACTGATAGCCCCGCCCGTAGCCGACGTCTTTCATTAAGTCTGTGACGGGGTTTCTCAAGTGCAGCGGGACGGGGTCGTTGCGCGTCGTCTCGACCGCTTCGCGAACGGCATCAAACGCTTGGTATACCGAATTGCTCTTTGGAGCTGTAGCTAAGTAGACTACCGTCTCCGCCAGTGCCAACTCGCCCTCTGGCGAACCGAGAAAGTCATAGGCGTCCTTCGCAGCAACTGCTACGGAAAGCGCGTGTGGATCGGCTAAACCAATGTCTTCTACGGCCATACGGATCAATCGGCGCGCGATGTAGAGCGGGTCTTCGCCGCCGGCCAGCATTCGCGCTAGCCAATACAAAGCCGCGTCGGGATCGGAGTTCCGAACGCTCTTGTGCAGCGCGCTTATGAGATTATAGTGCTCTTCCCCAGCTTTGTCATAGCGAGGGAGCTTGCGCTGCGCCACCTCTTGGACTGTCTTGAGGTCAATGCACCCTTTCGTCGTCTCGGCGGCAAGCTCTAAGAGATTGAGGGCGCGACGGGCGTCGCCGTCGGAGTACTGAGAGATAAACTCTTCGGCTTCAGGAGAAAGTTTTAAGTTTCGCGCGCCCAGGCCGCGCTCGCGATCCGTCAGGGCACGTCGTAGAATCTTTTTGATATGCTCAGGGCTGAGGGGCTGCAGCACAAAGACTTGCGAGCGCGACAGCAACGGCGCGATGATCTCAAACGACGGGTTCTCTGTAGTCGCCCCAATTAAGATAATCGAGCCCTCTTCGACATAGGGCAGAAACGCAGCTTGCTGGGCTTTATTGAAGCGATGCAGCTCGTCCACGAATATGAGATCGCGCGTGCCGTAGCTCAGAAATTTCTTCCTCGAGCGCTCCATCGCTTGTTGGATCTCTTTGATAGACGAGCGAGTCGCGCTGAACCCTAGGAACTCTGCCCCACACGAGCGAGCGATGATCCAGCCCAAGGTCGTCTTGCCCGTGCCGGGCGGACCCCATAAGACCAACGAACGAATCTCGTTTTGCTCGATCATCTTTCTTAAGGGCTTGTCTGGGCCAACAAGCTCTTCTTGGCCCACGAACTCGTTTAAGGTCTGGGGGCGCATTCGTTCGGCCAGGGGCGGGCGATGTCTCTTGGGTGATGCGCTGAAAAGTTGGCTCATCACACACAATTGTATGGCTTTGGCAAGCTGGGGGCAAGAGCGCAGAAAGAGGTCAAGACCGGGGCCCTGCACAAAAGATCGCAATCTTTCGGACACTTTGCAGGGACAACTGTCAGAAAAGAAGTCGCTGCGACTATAATAAGCTTACTTTAATAAGTGATGGGAGGGGAACGCCATGGTTGCCTCACCACAGAAGACGCCGTGCTGCAGGAGCGGGTGCTTGCTGGAAAGGGTGCCGTCGCAGCAGTTGCCTTTGTACAGGGTCTATCAGTTTGGGGAGCGGATCGCTCCTGAGGGGATCGTCTTTGTGATCTGTCAAGGTTTGGTGGCGTGCTCGTGGGGATGCATGCCTGAGAAGCGTTGTCTCAAGATTTTTGGGCCGGGAGAGATTTGGGAGGAGGGGGCTTACGGGGAGAATGAATTGCGGGCAATAGGGGAGGCCCGGGGGCGCTGGGTCAGTCAGGCGAAGTGGCTGGAAGTGCTGCGCGATCCCATCAGTGAAGAACGCTTTTTGGACTATCACCAGAGGTGTTGGCGGCGGCAGCACGAGTGGCAGCTGGTCTTAGCGCGGGGGAGTGTGCGGGCGCGGGTGGCGTGGCAGATGCTTGACTTAGCGCAGCGTTTCGGCAAGCGAGACGAGCGGACGCAGGAGATTTTTGTGCCAGTGCATCTGACGCTGGAGCAGCAGGCGCAGTTGGTGGGGGCGACGCGGGCACGGCTGTGGGAGGCCCTGCGGGAGTTCGAGCGCAAGAAGTGGTTGGTCTGTGGGCACGAGAGCTTTTTGGTGTGTGACGAGGAGGCCTTGAGGCAGCAGAGCCGCGAAGGGTTGTAGCATCTCCCTCCCATTGTTCCCGATTAGACATTTGATCTCTTTTAGACATTTGTTCCCGATTTGCGTCATCTTTCATACGGAGAGTGCTATAATGACGGCAATCGGGAGGAGGTGGTTGGTGGGAACTCTTTGAGGGTCGTAGAGGCTCAGGTCTCAAAATCTCATTTTCTAGCGCTAGAAGAAGGAGGAGGTTTCCATGAAGGCGTTCAAACTCTTAGCGGTCGTCGGGTTGGCGGTGGCGTTGGTGACGGTGCCGGCGCTGGCAGCAAGGGTCACTATTGAGATTTCGGGAAAGGCAGAAGCTGGCGATCTCTTTATTCAAGTTGACGGTCGGGAGCCGGTCAAAGTGTCCATTACGGCAGAACAACCCATCAAAGATGTTAGAGACAATATCGTTTCAAAGCTAAACGAACAACAAAAGGAAACAGCCAAAGCTGTAGACGATAATAAAATCCTCATTAACGCTGACAAAGAGATCAGAATCGGTGAAGCCAGAGATAAGCTTAATACCCTAGCTTTTAAATTAGGCACCGAGGTTAAGGCTCGCGGATTAACTTTCAAAGTTATCTCTCTACCCACCCTCACCCAATGGGGCTTGATTGCGCTGGCGGTGCTGCTTGCCGGCGGCATGGGCTATATGCTCTACCGCCGCCCGGCCCTGCGCCCCGCCGCACCATAACCGGAGCCGCGACCCGTAGGTCGAAGACGAAGCCCCCGCTCGCAACACCGGGCGGGGGCTTTTCACGCAAAGCAGGTTCGCTGGCCTTCATGATCCACTGCAACCCAGGCCCGCAAGGGCGTGAGCATACTGAACCACGGAAAGCGCGGAGGGGAGCGGAGGACACGGAAGATGGCGTCTTCAGGGCTTTCCGTGCCTCTCCGCGCCTACCGTGATCCAAACACCTAGAGAAAGGAGGTCCTATGGCGCACAAGAAGCACAAGCACACGCACAAAGAGCAACCAGCCCTGGAACAGAAGCTCGATCAGCTCGTCACCTCATCCGTGACGCGCGCCCAAAACTTCTGGCAGCGCAATAAGCTCATCATCCGCGCTTGGACGGTCTTCGCTCTGATGATCGGCGCCCTCACCACGCTCCTGCTCCTCTTGAATCTCTACACGAACTTCGATGAGTGGCTCAACAGCACGACGGCAGCCATGCTCGCCGGAGCGTTATGGCTCTTAGGCGCCGGGGGCCAGACCGCCGGCACCGTCGTCACGTCAAAAATCTTCTCCGCCGAGATCATCACCGAGTGCACCGCGATCTTCCCCATCATGATCTTCTTAGCAGCCATCGTTGCTTATCCATCTGGCTGGAAGAAGAAGCTCTGGGGGATCGTGCTCGGCGTGCCCGCGATCTTGTTCGTCAATCTCATTCGCTTAGTCAGTCTCTTCTATATCGGCTACTGGTTTCCCAGCGTGTTTGAGACAGCACACTTATTAGTTTGGCAGTCGCTGATCATCTTCTTTGCGGTGCTCTTCTGGCTGGTGTGGGTGGAGCTCTTTGTGCATCGTGGGCAGGTCCAACATGCATGACGACAAGGAGCTGACCATGCGGCTCAACGCGCGTGAGTTGTTAGTCTTTAGTGCTATGTTTATATTGGTCTTCTTAGTGCTCGCTCTGATCTGGCCCGTCTTTGCCCCTATCTATAATGCAATCACTGTGGCGCTGGCCAACGTACTCTTCCCGCTTGTGGAAGAGCCAGATATCACTATGTTGAAGCCTGAAGGCAACAGCGTAGCTATCTACGTTGTTGATCCAAGCAAGGGTCCCCTGTTGTTCGCTTACCTAGATTATCCCCATAGTGGCCTAATCATTCTCTTAGCACTCTTACTAGCTACACCTCGTTTAACATGGAAACGATGTTTAATGATAATACTGCTAGGGATGGGATTGCTGATCGTGGTACATAGTATATCTCTCATAGCAAAGACTCGATTTGAGTATGTCAACATCTTTGGGAATGAGCTCCCTGTTCCTGATAGTGTCTACCTGAGGTATGCTTGGCTAGGGCGTGCGCTCGTGATAATTTCTCTTGTTGCTCCTTTTGTGCTCTGGGCCCTCTTGACCTTCCGCTACTGGTTTCCCAAGCCGGTCGCTTCCACGCCGGCCCCTCCTCCTCGTAAGAGGAAGCACGCTAAGGGGGTTCGGCCATGAGGTTCGGTGTCGGCTATGAGACTCAACGCACGTAGGTTGCTCATCTTTGTTGCGCAATTTGCTGCCTTCTTCATAATGTTTTTGTTCATCTACCCCCTGTTGCTCCCTATCTATAACAGCGCTGTCGTCCTATGGTCCCTGCTCACCTGGCGCTACTGGCTCCCCAAGGCCATCGCTCCCGCAGCCGTGCCCACCCCACACCCCCGAAAGCAACACCACAGCAAGGAGACCCGCCCATGAGATTGCGCTCGCTGCTGAAGTTCTCTGGAAAATTTTTCGCCCTGCTCGTAATTCTCTCGCTGATCTGGTACTG